>JAVEWN010000023.1:31026-37132 GCA_034004515.1 Anaerolineales bacterium
CGCGGGCAAAGTAATAGCGCGGTTTGCCCGTTTTGGTCACGCCTTTGCAGAGAAAGTAGGTAAAGCCTTTGCGGTTGGTATAGGTGACGATCCTAGCTGTTCTCCGAATGTTTGGGGTGTTTCTTCAAGATGCCCTGCGGGAGGGTTTAGAAGGGATAGGCTTCCCGGCCGGCCTTCAGCGCGCCCTCGACCGTGCCATCGACATACTCCGCGCCTGGGAACATCCATTCTTTGGGATCATAGCGATTGCGCGAGTGTCGATAGATGGCAAACTCCCAGTTGTCTATTTTGCCATTCCAGGTCAGGCGGCAAATTTCAGAGGGAACGCGGTAGCCGATTCGGTCAAGATACAGGAATTTACTCTTGAATCTCGCCCTATATCCGGGCTTTTTTTCGCCAAACAAGAATTTCAGAATCGGATTTTGTTTGGCCGTGAAAGTCTTTCGGTTGAATTCGTCAACAATTTTCAAGACTTCTTCTTGTACTTCGAGCGGAATAACTGGTTTTCTGGGCATATTTATGCCTCCAAAATATAACGACCTAAGGCAGCGCGGCTGCCCGGGACAACCGTGTTGTGAAAAAAATCTGTGGGCAGGGTTGCGCTCGCCCGGTGCCAACGCGAGAGAGTCTACAACGCCATCCCATTTAACAAATCACGCAGGGCCTTCAACTCTTCCTTCGAGAGCGTGAGACCTTTGCCCATTTGCTTGTTTTCCGGGGCCCAGTCGCGCAGGTCGTACTTGGCTTCGCGCTCGTTCCAACTGATGAGATTGAGCTGCTTGGCCCAGCCCTTTGCGGAGGTGGACAGCGTGCCGATTTTTTGTACGATTTCGTATTTGATGTCTGCCATACACTGCTCCTTTTCTGCTTCACTGTCCATCAAGCGGACGGTTTTGTTCAACGTCGAGTTTTATCTTTGCCAAATCGCCAGAACCGTATTTCTCCCGGCCCAGCACTTTGATTTCCTGGCGGAGCAAGGTCAGTCGAAACGGCTTTCTCTACTATCCGTGGGTAATTTGGCGATTTCCCATTAAACAAATGTTCTATCAACTTCGTCCTGAGCGCAGGCCCGCCCGATTCTGCGGGCCGCAGTCGAAGGACATTTTCCTGCAAATCACCCTGCGACTGCGATGAGAAACGCTCCGCTCCGGGCGAAAAATCTTAATGGGACATTGTCAAGGTAGTTACTTGGTAGAAGAATCGACTTGTTCAGGTATTCTTATCAGCGTAGAAGTAATGGCAGCTTGTTCATTTTGTTCCAGAGGAGAAGTATACAACAAAGAAGGGTTCTGTCAGCATATATTTCTGGCTTGAAACCCAAATTTGGCTTACGGCATTTGCATGGATGCCGCAAGCCAAATTTCTGCATTTTTACGTGAAAAAGAACTACCCCTCCGCCTTGACCTTCTCGGCCACCTTTTTGACAATTGCACCCACCGCCGGGCCGGGGCCGGCCAGGGCCGCCAGGGCCACTTCGCCGATTTCGGGGGCCATCTTTTTCAGGCTGCGCAGGCGGCGCGTCAGCCAGGATTCATCTATTTCATCTTGAATAATGGCTGTTTCGATTTCCTTGACTTCGGCGGTCAGGTCTTCCTGCTCCAGTGCCGGCAGGCCAGCCTGCTGGATGGCCTCGTAAACCGGGGCAAAGATATTCTGGATGTTGGTGGTGCCGCCGCTGTGGATGGTATTGCCATCCCCGATGACCATGTTGCCGCTCACGTTCCCGCCGATGCTGACCGTGACGTTTTTATCACGCCCGGTAAATTCCCCGCCGCCGGTGTACGCGCCGCCTTCGGTATTGACCTGGCCGGGCTTTTCCTGCTTTTTGTTTGCCATAAGTGCCTCTTTGCTGAATTGTAAGAAACCAGGGCATTGGCCCTGATTTTTGTTATTTTTTCGATTTTTGGAATGCTTCAATTTGCTCGTAGAGAGAGTCTGCCGTCTCTTTGGCGAACAATTCTTTTCGGATTTGAAGGTAATCACCTTCTCCAACCTGCCAGGAGGCCCAAAAGCGGGTGGCTTTGGATGGGCTAAGGTGCTGCATGAGAACCTGGGCCGCCTCATTAATAATTTGCCGTTCGCTAGGCACACTAATCGTTGTCATGGCAACACTCCTATTACTTTTTGAACGAAATCAACCGGGTTCATGGCTTTTACAGTAAAGAATTTATGCTTTTTAAGCAGGCGGAGCAGGTCGCTGCCGATTCGCCTGCCGCAAGTTCTTTATTGGTGAAGGCGTGGCCGCGCTCGACATACGTCAGCATCAGATCAAGTGTGCCCCATAAGTCTTTCGTAGCGGTTTTGTACTCGCTGAAGACCTTTTTGGCATCCCGAAAGCGTGGCATATCGGGAAATTTGTGGGCCGGGTTGTAGACTAATTTGATAATTTTTTGGCGGCAATCTTCCAAATAGCCGGTATTCTGCCCAACTGGTAAAACCTGGGCTTGCAGCCAGGCTTTATTCTGTGGCGAAAGATCATGCAGACCTTTGAGGAGTTCGACCAGTCGCTCAGGCGGGAGTTCTTTCAGGGGCTTGATGCAGGTTGGTCCAAGTCATTTTTTTCTCTCCACATTCAGCTTCAGTAACCATCGAATGGTTACTTCTTTCCCAAAAGCTCCAATAGTTCCATTTTTCGGTTTTCGAGCGTCTGGACTTGCTCTTTCAGTGTCTTGAGCGTTTTGGTCACTTCAGCCAGTTCTTTTTTGGCTTGTTTTTTCTGCAAGTAGTCGGCGCCATGCTTTTCGCTGACGAGGGCTTCCACTTCGCTGCGGATCAGGCGCAGGAAGGGCGCGCCATAGATACTGTTCTCCCGATATTGCAATTTGCCGGCGTTAATGGCCTCGACGATTTCATCGAAGGTCAGCCCGAATTCTTTTTCAGCGGATTTATGGCTCAGGGTCGCACCTTTGGTTGTCCAGGCAGAATCGTTGGTTTTAAAAGTCATCGCGTATATCCTTTATGCGTTGATTTTTTTGAGCAATTCCCTGAGAACATCCAGTTTGGGGTTTTTAGGATCAGGCCCTGACCATGCATCGAACCAGAGACGCGCGGCAGGGTAATTTCCTGTCAGGAGGCAGTACTCAATCAACACGGAACAAAGCACGTTGTATTCGCTGATGTGAAACTCGCGCCGCGCAAACAAAGGTGTTAACAATTCAATCGCGTCTTCATAATCGTCTTCGCGCATGGCGGCTGCCGCCAATGCCGCGCGGGCGAAAAGATAATCGGGAAAAAGAATGAGGATCGTTTTGCTAATGCACAACCCTTCATCTACAAACCCTTGTAATTCCAAAGCCTGCGCGAGATTGTTGAGCAGGTCGGGCTTAAGCGGTTCAAGGGTAAGCGCCTTACGAAAAAGGACTTCTGCCTGCGCGCCTTTTCCAGCACGCAAGAGGGGCATGGCTTCATCCATGATCTTATCCACTGCGAGGGTGTGAAATACTTTTGTGGTGTTGTTGACGATGAAAGTGGATTGAAGCAGATCCAACCCAATCGGCGGTTGGGGTAGGATTTTTTGTTTGCGGGGCATGATAGGTTTTCCTTATGACCAATTATTAGACTACTTGACCAGCCCGCCCGTCAGCAGGGACAAAACCTTCTTCGCCAGTGAAATGACCGGCGTGTCGAGTTTGCTCATTAATAATATTCCTTGATTTGCGCTTCTGGGAATTTGGCCCGCTTAATCAGGTTGACGCAAACTTTGTTGACAACTTGTCCGCTGATGACCGGCTGGGATGTTTTGATGAGCGCCTGGGCGACATCTTTTTTCTGCGCGTCGTGATCGGTGAAGGCATACAGCCAGATATTGGTGTCGATGAAGCAGGAATCACTCTCTGGCATGGGATTCGTCCCGCGTCAGGGGTTTGAATCCCTTTACTTTCAGGGGATGTGCCATCAGTTCGTCAATGATGTCAGGCTGGGATTTTTTCTCGCTTTGAGAAACGAGAATCACCTGGACGTCATCCGCTACTTTTCCCTTGAACCGGGCAGGGATGTGGATAATGCCATTTTTAATTTTTGTGCGAAATTCAATCGTTTGCATGGGACACCTCTATGCCAATTATACAACCTTGTGTCCCATGTCGTTGCGAGACGGTGCTTTCCCGTCGCAGCAACCCCCGGTTAAACGATTGCTGCCGCTCAATGGGGTGGTTCCCGTTTACCAGCGGGTTGCTTCGCACACCGCCCTGCGTTCGGTGCAGGGAAGTGCGCTCGCAATAACATGGATTAGTAGTATTCGCGGACATACCCATACGCCTTCTCGAACAACTCCTCGTCTTTGTGGAGTTTGTACTTCGCCAGGGTTCTGGTTCAATCACATAGGTTGTGTTGGCGGTAATTCCTTCAAACTCGGCGACAGCCATCTTCCGCAAATAGGTCCGGCGCGAACCGTAAAGCACCTGTCCCGGCTTGAAACGCATGTGAAAGGCTGGCCCCAGGTAGCCATCGCCCACGTCACCCCAACGGCGAATGTGCAGGTTATCCGTGTCCATGTGCTTACCCGCCACAAAACGCTCCAAACCCGCCGTCTGCGGATCAACTTTATCTTTCACCTGGCGAACTACGTCACCGAATTTGACGAGGGGGTAGGTCATAGGCAGGTTCTCTGGTGGGGGTTCAGGGCGGGATAAATCCCTGCCTCAGGTCGTGGAAGCCCTGCGGGCTGGGAGTCGGTCAGTCTGAAGAACTTGGATGGAATGAGAAGCGGATTTATCCGCGCCGGTGGTGGCGAAGCGCTACATCCCTGCGGCGAGCGGGTCGGCTGTCCGCGTGGAGGGGAGGTGATACCATCAGCGAAGCGGGCGAGGGTCATAAGAAAGGATGAAGGATGAAAGTGACGGGTGGTTATTGCCCAACCGTTTTCTCAATTTCAGCCAAAACCCCAAAAATGTCCATCGGCTGGCCGGGAACCACATCGTCTGCGCTGATATGAACATGATGCGGGAAGTTTTCAAGTTTGGGGAAATGCGGGGTATTATCCCAGCGGCGGATTTGATGCCCGTCCTTGTCCATCCATTGAAAACTATAGTCGGTAATTTTGAATTGGCCTTGCGCTTCTGGCTCGATGTATTCGGAAAATTCCAGGAGGTTCTCGTCTGTCAAAGTGAGGCGCGCTCGAATGTAACTCTTTTGCAGCCCCTCATATTCCCGCAGGATTTGGTATCTGGCAATCAGTGGGCTGTCTAAAAGTAGGCTTTTGACGGCAGACAGGTATTCTACTGGATTCATACTCACCCCTCGCTGACTATGGCCGCCAGCGTTTTACGGAAACTCCTCGACATCTTGGTCAGCGAGGCCCATTCGACATAGTCCATGCGGTCATCCGTTTTCCCCGCTTCATATTTCCTCAAAAACTCCGCCGAGGACATGCCGTGTTGCTTTTCATAATCTGCAATCACTCTCTCCATGTCCTCCAGTTGCAGGCGCAGACGACTGGCCTCCAGGTCAACCAATTTGTTCAGCGTTTGTGCCGTGACAGAATCAACCTGTCGATTCTTATAAAGTTCTGCCAGCCAGCGGACGCCTTTGGCATATTTTGTATTGGGAACATTTTGAACAGTCATGGGACACCTCTATTTTGATTATACAACCTGTCTATCTTTCCAATTGGTGAAAGTCGTCTCGTCCGCCATGAGACCCAACTGCGAATGTGCAGGTTCCCTGGCTCGCTGGGCTCGAGTCTCACGAAGCGCTCAATCCCTGCGGCGAGCGGGTCGGCTGCCCGTGTGGAGGGGAGGGTGATAACGTCAGCGAAGCGGGCGACGGTCATGGTTTATTCTTTGGCCTGGTTCGGGGCGGGATAAATCCCTGCCTCAGGTCGTGGAAGCCCTGCGGGCTGGGAGTCGGTCAGTCCGAAGGACTTGGATGGACGGAGAAGCGGATTTATCCGCGCCGGTGGTGGCGAAGTGCTCAATCCCTGCGGCGAGGGGATCGGCTGTCCACTTCGACAGGCTCAGTGCGGCGCGCGTGGAGGGGAGGGTGATAACGTCAGCAAAGCGGATGAGGGTCATAATCTTGCCAAAAATTCTACCGGGCGCAGGATGGGGATGTTTTCAAAGGGCGTCAGGGTCAGCAGGTCGGCGTCGCCAGAAACGATGCAATCGGC
>JAVEWN010000131.1:0-7609 GCA_034004515.1 Anaerolineales bacterium
ATGCCGAGTGTGAAGACAGCCAGCAGCGCCAGCGAAAGCCAGGCGTTTTTCTGGCGGGCGCTCTGCCAGTCAATCCGTTCGATGATTGCGCCGAGTGCCCAGCCGCCGAAGAGAATCAACGGGAGAGCGATGTGATAGGTTAACCAGGGCATTTTCTCCCCGGCGATGCTGAAGGCAACGATACTGGAGAAAGACCACCAGCCGAGCAGGCTGTAGGTATTGAAAAGGTTGTGCGAAACCGGATCTTCTTTTGCGCGGGATTGGCGCAAGCGGCGCGCGCCAAGTCCCAGCCCAAGCAGGCTCGCCAGGAAGGGCAGGAATTCATAAACCGGGATCTGCACCAGCAAATAGTAATACCAGGGCTGGCTGCCGCGCTCGACCCCTTGCTGCTCCAGCCAATAGCCAAGTGAACCGACCAGGCCCGTAAAAAAGCCGGGGCCGTTGGTGAAAAGCGACGTATAGAAAACGATGAAGATCGCGTAGAAGAGGAGCGCTGCCCGCCACCAGGTTGCCCAGTTCCACCAGTAACCAATCAAAACTGAGACGATTCCGAGCGGCACCACAAAGGCCAGAATATGTAAAATGCCCTCGCCGCTCGTATCCAGAGGGTTGAAACCGGCCAGAACAATCAGGATCGGGGCCAGCAAGGGCAGGATCAGCGTCCCGAGGATCATCAGCATATCCAGCGTCCGTTCCTGGCGGACCCGTTCGAGCGAGAAACCTCTGATTAGAAAGTAACCTGCCGCGGCCATCCCTGCCAGCCCCAAAACAACCAGCAGCAAAATCCAGGTATTTGCGCCCAGGCTGGAGATCGACAGGCTGCCGCCGGGCAGGGAGGGCACCACCGTTTCATCTCCGGCGAGCACGCCTTGTTGGTTGCCCACCAGCCCCAGCCCCAATGCGCCGCCGATTCCAAGCGCAGCCGCAATCAGGCTGGCAATGAATCCGTTTCGCTCAGTTTTTTTGTCTTCCCAGTTTTCGCTCAGAATATGGATGACAAAATAGCCCGCCAGAAAAAGCAGCATTTGGGCCGTGTAGATGAAAGCCGTCTCTTTGACGGTAAAGTGCAAAACAGTTGCGCCCGCCAGCAGGAAAAGATATTTTCTGAGGCCTGTTTCCAGGTAGCGCAAGACCGCGAACAGGGTCAGCAGCCCCAGCAGGCCGACAAAAGCCTCGTTGCGGACGTAGCGCCCGTAGTAGAGCATGTAGGGCGAGATGACCATCATCAGCCCGGCAATCAGCACGCCGATCCGGCCCAGGTAACGCCGCCAGTACCAAAGAGACCAAACCGCAGCGATGCTGAAGAGTACGGCTGGAATGCGGGCTGTAAAGTCGTTTGTGCCAAACAGGAAGTAGGACAAGGCCAGCAGGTGGAATTGGAGCGGCCCGTGCATCATGGGGTTATGCTGGTAGCCCTGGCCTTGTGAAAATGTCCAGGAATAATACGTATGCAGGCTCTCGTCGTGGCTCATCACGCGGGTTTCCAAATCATAAAAGCGTGTAGCCACTGCGAGCAGTACAATCAGAGAAAAAAGCAGGACTTCGACCGTCAACCAGGGCAGGGCAGGGGAGAGGATTCTATCCAGCCAGCGATTCTTGTTTTCATTGTCTTCTTCAACTCTGAGAATTGGTGCTTCGTTCATGCTCATGTCCTCTTTTGATGGCTTGATATAAGCTGATTTTTTCGATGCCGAAGGTATTTTATACTGTAAAGCGTCTTGGATGGCAAGTTGAGTTTTTACTGATTTATTTGCGCGTAGCCAATCAATAAATAGAAATTTATAAAAAATTATCACCTGGAAGAAGCAAGCTGACCACAGCCAGCCTGAATGTCAATACCGCGCCGCATCCGGATCGTGCAGGGGATGCCAGCCGCTTCAAGGGCGGCCTGGAAAGCCGCCGCGCGTTCTTTTGTGGTCGGCTGGCCGCTGTAGCCGGTGGTGGGGTTGAGCGGAATCGCGTTGACGTGGCAGAGCAGCCCCTTCAGCAGTGCGGCCAGTTTACGGGCTTCTTCGGGGCTGTCGTTGACCTCGTTAATCAGGGCCCACTCAAATGTGATTCTGCGCCCGGTCTTTTGGACATATTCATGGCAGGCCAAGATCAGTTCCTGGATGTTGTAGCGCTTGTTGACCGGCATCATCGAGCTGCGCTGATCGTCCTGCGTGGCGTGCAGCGAAACGGCCAGGTTGACCTGTCGTTTTTCATCTGCAAACTGGCGGATGGCTGGCACCAGGCCGGATGTGGAAATTGTAAATCGGCGCGCGCCAAAATTGTAGCCTTGCGAGTCGTTCAGGCGGTCGATGGCCTGCATGGTGTTCTCGTAATTGTGAAACGGCTCGCCCATGCCCATCAAGACAACATTCGTCACCAGCTCGCCCTCGTCCCGCAGCAGGCGGGCGTAATACATGACCTGGGCGACAATCTCGCCGCTCGTAAGGTGGCGCGAAAAACCCATTTGGCCGGTTGCGCAGAACGTACAGCCCATCGCGCAGCCGACCTGGGTGCTGATGCACAAGGTTCGGCGGCGGTCATAGCGCATCAGGACCGCTTCGATCTGGCGGCCATCCGGCAGGCGCAAGAGGGTTTTGCGGGTCTGACCATCCGTCGAATCTAACTTGAGGGTCGGCGTGAGAACGTCGAAGCGCAGATTGGCGGCCATTTTCTCGCGCAAGGGCTTGGGCAGGTTGCTAAACTCGTCTGGACTGACCCAGATATTTTTATACAACCCCTGCCAGATTTGTCTGGCGCGGAAAGCGGGTTCGCCCCAGCTGCTGAGACGCTCGGCCAGGGCCGGCAGATCGAGATCGTAAATGAGAGGCGAGGCGTTGGGCGTGGACAAATCAGGCCACCAGCGTAGCTAAATCGGGGACGATCATTTCAATTTTTGGCGACCAGGCTTGCGCTTGTTCACGGGTCGAGACACCTGAAAGCACCAGCGCGCACGGGCAGCCGACCGCCTGACCGGCGGCGATGTCGGTTTCGAGCCGGTCGCCCACCACGAGCGTGTTTTCACGCGCCAGGCCGAGCCGGGCCAGGGCCAGTTCCATCATCGCCGGGCCGGGCTTGCCAGCCACAATCGGTTCGACATTGCTGGCAGTCACTACAATCGAATACCATGAGCCTGCCCCCGGAATTTCTCCGCGCGGGGTCGGGAAGGTCTTATCGGGGTTGCTGGCATAAAAGGGGATTCCGCGCCGCACCAGGAGGGTGGCCTCGGCTAGTTTTTGAAAATTGACCTCGCGGTCGATGCCCATCACAACCGCCTGGGCTTTTTCGGCTTCTGCGGCCTCTAAAATGACAAAACCCTTTTCACGCAAGCCTTGTTTCAATCCGGTTTCGCCGACCGCGTAAACCGGCGTCCCCGCGGGAAAGCGGCGCAAGAGCAGGTCGGCAACAGCCAGCGAGGAGGTGATGACCTGCGACGGTTCGCAGGCCACGCCAAAACCGCGCAGGTGTTCAACGTATTGCTGCGGGGTACGGATCGAGTTGTTCGTGGCAAAAACAACTTGCAGACCGCGTTCGGCGATCCGCCGAAAGGTTGCGGCCAGGTCTCCAATCGGAGCGTCGCCGCGCCACAGGACGCCGTCCATATCCAAAATCAAGCCTTTAATGGTTGCGGGAAGCAAATTCATGCGCCAAATTTCCTTAGAATGAAATCCAGAACCGGCCGATCCAGCCAGCCCTGCTCTGGGTCGCAGCGTTCTTCAAAGTTTTCGTTGCCAATCAAAGCCGAAAAGGCCGCCTGGGTCGGCTTGTCATACTCGCCGCTAAGCTCCTGTTCAAGATAGCCCAGCCGCTGCAAAACAGCCTGGATTTTTAGGAGGGTTTCGCCGCTGAGAGCAACCCGTTCACTTTCCGGGCTTTTGCCAAAGTAGAGCCGGTGCAGTTCGAGCAAATCGCCCAGCCTGGCAACCGGGTCAGAATCATCGTCGACCCGGTAATCGATCAGGCGGTCGTTAAATCCGCCGTAGCCGCCCTGGGCTTTGACCACCAAAATGGCTGCGCTCTGCCTGCCGCGCCGGTCGCCGCCCGCGCGATCTCCAGCCAGCAGGGCCGCGTAGAGACGCCCATCGAGGCTGGCTTGTGTCCCCAGAAAAGCGGATTGCATGGCCGCGACTACCTGCGGGCCGGCCAGGATATTGCCCTGGATGGCATACCCTGCTCCGATCAGGCCGCCGGCCCAATCAAAACATTCTGCGCCAGTGAAGGTGGCAGAGCCGCCCTGAGAATCGACCAGGCCGACCTGGCGCGATTCACGCTGCGGGTCGTCTGCAAGCATTTTGTCGAGCGCGGCCAGGGCTCCCAGGCCAGCGTTCCCCATCAGGTTTAATCCGGTTGGGCCAAAGCTGGTATTGGCCGAAGCCTGGCTTGCAAGCGCGCCCCAGCCAGCCCGCGCCCACGGCACAACCGCGCCGACTGCCGGGAATTTGGATGCGACTGCGATGCCCCAGGTTTCTTCAGAAGGATCGTGAGCAACGATTGAAAAGGTCATCTTGAGAATCTCCGGCGGTAATTATACCGGTTTAACCGTTCAGGGCGCACCTTTTGAGTGCGCCCTGAGTCAAAAGCAAAAGCGGGGTTATTTGTTGGCAATCAAAACCTGATCGACCAGGCCGTAGTCGACCGCTTGCTGGGCATTCAGATAGTAATCGCGGTCGGTATCGCGCTCGATAACTTCCAGCGTTTGGCCGGTGTGTTTGGCCATGACGCCATTCAAGAGCGATTTCAAGCGCAAAATCTGTTTGGCCTGGATGGCAATATCCGTAGCCTGGCCTTGTGCGCCGCCCAGGGGTTGGTGCATGTGGATCGTGGCGTTCGGAAGCGCATAGCGGCGGCCCTTGGTGCCAGCCGTCAGCAGGACCGTCCCGAAGGAAGCCGTTACGCCGACCGCAACCGTGCTGATCGGGTTCGAGATCATCTGCATGGTGTCGTAGATGGCCAGCCCGGCGTAAATTACGCCGCCGGGTGAGTTGATGTACATCTGAATTTCTTTGTCAGGGTCTTCGTGGTTCAAGAAGAGCAGTTGGGCGACCATCACATTGGCAACCTGATCATCGATCGGCATGCCCATGAAAATAATGCGCTCCTTGAGCAAAAGCGAATAAATATCGTAAGCGCGTTCGCCGCGGCCCGAAGACTCTACCACCATTGGAACAAGGTTATTAAAATTTGGAATCATGGTTCCTCCTCAGTAATAGCGCAATCATAATCGCTTTTTGTTGGAATCACGTTAATTTTTGGGCAAAAAACAGGCCATGCTTTTGCATGACCTGTTCTCTTTTGGATTATTCAGCCTTTTTGCTGGACTTTTTCTTGGCGGGTTTTTCTTCAGCCGGGGTTTCTGACTGCCCTTCGGCCTCAGGCGCGGACTCAGCCTGGGCTTTTGTCGCCTTTTTCGCTGGTTTCTTCTCCAGCGCGGCTTCGGACTGGCCTTCTTCAGCCTGGGCTTTTTTCGTCTTGCGGGCGGGTTTTTCTTCAGCCTGTGCCTGGCCTTCTTCAGACTTGGCCTTTTTCGCTTTTTTGACGGGTTTTTCGTCCGCCTCGGCCACGGGCAACTCAGCGGCCTGGCCGGTTGCAATCAGCTTGATCTGCTCCAAAACCTTGCGGATGGACAGACGGTGGGCCGCTTCCACAACGATTCCATCCCGCACATCCTTGGGCAGTTTCGTGCCGTTTTTCGTGCGTTTAGCAAAATCATCATCGTACCGGAGCAGGTCGCTCCAGATCTGCTGGACCTCGTTTAAAACTTCCTGATCGTCCAGTTGGATTTTCTCAGCCAGGGCCAGCTCATCCAGCAGCAGGCTGCGCTCCAGGCGTTTCTTTGCGACTGGGGTGGCTTCTTCTTCCAGAAATTTCTCTTCAGTAGTTTCACGCACTTTCAGGTAGGTTTCAATATCCATGCCCTGTTGGCCCAGGCGATCTTTCAGATCTTGCATAACATGCTCGGCCTCATGGGCCACTACCTGGGGCGGGTATTTGATGAGCGCGCCTTCCATGATTTTGTCAATCACCGCGGAGAAAAAATCATCGTCATATTTGTCCCGTGATTCGCTCTCCATATTTTCCTGCATATGCTCGCGCAACTCTGCAACGGTTTCACCCAGGCCGGTCTTTTTAGCAAAGTCATCGTCCAATTCGGGCATATTGACCGCCCGAACGGTCTTGATCGTCACGTCAAAAACCACATTTTGGCCGGATAATTTTTCGTCGCTGAAATTTTTGGGATATTTGTGCGAAAAACTCTTGCTCTCACCCGCCTTTAGACCGATCAGGTTTTGGGCGAAGCCGGAGAAAGGAAATTCATCGTCCCGGGCTTCAGCGCGAATCACAATCGCAAATCCTTTGCGCTCAATCAGTGGTTCTTCACCCTCCGCAGCCTTGGCTTTGTGGCCGTTTAGATCCAGCAAAACGTAATCTTCTGCCTCAATCTCGCGTTCGACCGTCTCGGTGCTGGCGTACATCCGGCGCAGGTTTTTGATCTCCTCCTCGAGTTCGCTCTCAGCCGGAGCCTGCCATTCGTAAGGGAAGCGCACCTGTCTGTAATCGCCCAATTCCACACTCGGTTGGAGCGGCACCAGGAATTTAAATTTGGGCAGTTCGATCGATTCGATCTGGCCCATGCCGCCCGGTACGATCTTTTCCTGGTCTAGGGCCAGCGGGTAAATTTCCGCAACCAGGAACTCGATTGCTTCTTCTACAATGGCAGCTTCGCCAAAATTGCGCAGAACGATTTCGTAAGGGGCTTTGCCAGGCCGAAAACCGGGGATTTTGGCCTTCTCGGAAATTTTGCGCGCGGCACGGCGTTTGGCGGCTTCCATCCGGTCGGCATCAACCTCGACAAGCATTTCAACTTGATGGTCTTCGCGGGAGGTGGTAACGATATTCAATGGGACATCCTTCCTTCTAATTAAGTGAAAATCTTTATTTTTTTGCTGTGGGGACGGCGGGACTTGAACCCGCACGCCTCGCGGCACTTGATCCTAAGTCAAGCCTGTCTGCCAATTCCAGCACGTCCCCGAACGAGCGCAGGGATTATAAGCTAGAGCAGGGGAGGCGTCAACGATTTTGTAAAAACGTGTATAATCGCGCTCTTGTAAAGTTTACGACAGGAGCAGCAAGCATGAGTCGAGTAATTAATCCAGATTCGGTAGGCAAGGAACGCACGCAGCTCACCAAAGGGATTGTCCTGGCGGTGCGCGAACTGGCCCACCAGGCCGATACCGGAACCGAATCACGAGATATGGCGGCCTTCATCGCCCTGGCGCTGGCCCAAATTACGGACGGGATCGACGCCTCGGTCGCCGCCTGGGAAAAGCGCGGTTATTGGGTCAAAGCCGACCGCTTCCGCATGGATTGGCTGTGGGCTGAAACCTACGCCAGGAAGATGAAAGAAGCCGTCCTGGCGGATGACTGGGCAACCATCGCCGTGACGATGACCCAGGTTGCCGCCAAACTGAACAAAGTCAACGTCCCCGCCGGCCACCGGCTGGGGCGTCCCTGGGTGGGGGCCTGGAAGAAACTCAACGAGTAATATGCACAATCCCCCTGATCCACTTGGCGAGACAACCCCCTCACGCGCGGCAGCTTCACTGGGCCGCTTTCAAGCCAT
>JAVEWN010000024.1:0-29688 GCA_034004515.1 Anaerolineales bacterium
CTCAAAGTAGTTAAGAAAATCTTGACAGTTGATTTGAACAAAAGTCATCAGAAACCGTTAAAATAGGCTCATGGAAAACTTTCCCGTTTACGATTTTACTTTTTTGCGGCATGGACAATCGGTTGGCAACCTGGAGGAAAGATTCCAGGGCCAGGCCGATTTTGCGCTGACAGAGACAGGCCGCGCCCAGGCCCACAGCCTGGCCAAACGCTGGAAGACAGAAGGCCAGCGTTTTGGGCTTGCGATTGCCAGCCCGCTCCTGCGCGCCCGTGAAACTGCCGAGATTATCACAAAAAGACTAAATGTGCCCTTAATTTTTGATAATCTCTGGCTCGAACGCGACAACGGCAAACTGGCCGGGCTAACCCACGCAGAAATCCGCTTGATTGTGCCAGATGCGAAGTTTTATACCCCCTACGAATCTTTTGGCGAAACCGGCGAAGGCGATTGGGCCCTTTTCCTGCGCGGCGGGCAGGCGGTTCATTCGCTCTTGCAGCGCCCGCCGGGCAAATATTTGATCGTGTCACACGGCGGTTTGCTGAACATGGTCTTGTATTCCATTTTAGGCCTGAGTCCCCAAGCCAACGGGCAGGGAATCCGCTTTCGGTTTGGCAATACGGCTTACGCGCGCTTCACCTATCAGCCCGAACGTCATCGCTGGCAAATGGAGGCCTTGATTGGAACCACCGCTTCCCTCTGATTTCTATGCCCGGCCGGCCCTGAAGGTGGCGCGTGACCTGCTGGGCTGCCGGCTGGTACGGGTATGGGACGATCAGCACCTGGTGGGGATCATCAACGAGACCGAGGCCTACATTGGCGAGCAGGATCTGGCCTGCCATGCCAAAGCCGGGCGCACAAAGCGCACAGAACCGATGTACGGGCCGCCAGGGCGGGCTTACGTCTACTTTACCTATGGCATGCACTGGTGCCTGAACGCGGTCTGCGAGGCGGAGGGGTTTCCGGCGGCAGTCCTGATTCGGTCTGTCGAAACGGTGGCAGGGCGCAGGGTCGTTGGGGAGCGCCGCGCAAAAGCCAAAAAGGCCGATTGGACGAATGGCCCGGCAAAACTGACGGTGGCGTTCGGCATCGATTTCCATCAAAATAAAATTGACCTCACGCAAACCGATGCGGGTCTCTGGATCGAGCCGGGGATTGCAATTTCTGAAACAAGCGTGACTAGCGCGCCGCGAGTGGGTTTATATAGTGTGCCAGAGCCATGGAAAAGCATCCCCTGGCGATTTGTGGCAAAACTGGATATTCGATAAGCCGATATTCGAGTATCGCTTATCATTTACCTACTCTCGACTCTCGGAGGATCTCATGGGCTTACTCAGCGGTAAAAATGCGCTCGTTTTCGGGCTTGCGAACGAAAAATCGATTGCCTGGGGCATCACCCAGGCCCTGCATCGTGAAGGTGCCAAAATCGGCATCAGCTATGCGGGTGAAGTTTTTGAAAAACGGGTGCGGCCCCTGGCCGCCCAGGTGAACGCGGAGTTTGTCGAGCCGTGTGACGTTGCCTCAGACGAGCAAATTGCGGCAGTGGCCGAAAAAGCCAAAGCGCACTTTGGTGAGATTGATATTTTGGTACACTCAATTGGCTTTGCCAATAAGGACGAGCTGCAGGGCTATTTCTACAATACCAGCCGGGCCGGATTTCAACTGGCGATGGACATTAGCGTTTATTCGTTCGTCGGGCTGGCGCGGGCTTTCGAACCGATTCTACGCAAGGGCGCTGCGCTGCTAACGCTGACTTATTATGGTTCCGTTAAAGTGGCCCCAAATTACAATATGATGGGCGTCGCAAAAGCCGCCCTGGAAGCCTCCACCCGTTATTTGGCCGCCGATTTCGGCCCGCGCGGCATCCGGGTCAACGCCATTTCGGCGGGGCCAATCCGCACCCTGGCGGCGATGGGCGTCAGCGGTTTCAGAGATATGTACAAAAGCTATGCCGATATGGCCCCGATGCGCGAAAATGTGACGGTAGAGGATTGCGGCAACGCTGCGGTTTTCCTGTCTTCAGATTGGGCAGCCCACACCACCGGCGAGGTTTTCTATGTCGATAGTGGCTACAACATCATGGGCGTGATGGATCCGCGCAAAAACAACGGCGAATAAGGCCCGGCACGGCAAAACGCTTGCAAGTGTTACAATAAAGGCGCGGGAAAAAACCGCGCCTTTTCCATCTTCTACTCCTCCTTCTTTTAAAAATTTCTTATGTTCAAACGAAACCCGACAACCTCCACCCAACCCACCCCGGCCAGCACCACCACCATGCAAGCCGTCGAACGGATCACTTCTGTGCTTGGCCCTGGGCTGATCTGGGAAGGCAAAATCAGCGGTTCAGGCGGCGTGCGGATCGAAGGCACTTTTGAGGGCCAGGTCGTCCTGCGCGGGATGCTCGTCGTCGGCGAAAGCGGGCGCGTAACCTGTGAAAATATCCGCGCGGCGAATGTCATCGTGGCGGGGGCGGTTAAGGGCAACATCATCACCCAGAAACTTGAAATCCGCGCCACAGGGCGGGTCTGGGGCGACGTGATCACGACCTCCTTTGTTACCGAAGACGGCGCTTTTCTGCGCGGACAAATCCGGATGGAAGATCAGGTCGATCTCGAGCTGGGAGCAGACGGGGAAAACGAGCAAAAAATAACGCCCGAAAATTAATCTTCGGGCGTTAGCGGACAGACAAAACAACAAAAATTACGGTGTTGCCAGCCATTGATAGGCTTCTTCATCGCTATCAAACGCAGAAAACTTGGCATTGCCCACTGTGGCCGCAAAAGCATCTAAAAAGTGACGCCGAAAACCAGAAACACCGGTCACAGCGCGCCGCCTGACTTTTTTATTTGTAACCGGCAATAACTCTGATAAGGCGCGCAGAATATCTTCGTTGGCAAACGTCGCCTCCATATTGGTCAAGGACAAAACCGAGTGGTCAGGTTCGCCATTGAGAATCTGAATAATATATTGAGTTTCGGCCTGGACCGCAGCTGCATTGGCCCCATAGTGAGAAAAGTCGGCCAGAAAGATTCGGACACCGTGATGATAAACCCAGTGAGATTGCATCGCGCAGTTCCTCAGAATAGTGATAATTTTAGCATAAATTGTGAATTTCACCACAATTGATTGAGTGAGTTTTTGGGGGTACGAGCCTCCATAATTGCCGGTGAAAAAACGACAAAAAAACTGCTTGACGCTTTAGTTAGGTTGTGCTAGTATCTTTTTACCCCACATACTTCCCTAAAACTACCCGTCCTTTTAGTATGGAGAAGAAAATGAAATCACGCCACACCCTCGTCGGACAAGTACTACTTATCATCCTGGCGTTTAGCCTGGCGGCCTGTGAAAGATCCGCCTCGAGTGCGCCGCCCACCGCCGCTGTGTTTCCTGAAGCTGCAACGCCGAGCATGGACATGGTGGAACAAATGCTCACACCGCAAGTTGTTCCAGGCGAAGATATACCAGGGGCCCAAGAAACGGCCGCGGCAGACCCGTTTAGCACCTTGGCGGCTCTTGAAGGTCAGGCTCCGCCTACTCAAGAAATTTCCCCTATTGTCGATCCGCCGACGCCGATCATTCCTGAGCCGCAGCCGACCATCGAAACGATCCGCCCAACGGCTTACACGCTTCAAAAAGGAGAATTTCCTTATTGCATCGCGCGCCGTTACAATCTCAACCCGGCAGAGCTGTTGGCGCTTAATAACCTGGGGCTTGCGCAAAGCAATATTCTGCAGCCCGGCTTGGTTTTGCAAATTCCGGCGGGCGCAGGTCCATTCATCACAGATCGAGCCTTGCAGGCCCACCCGGCTCAATACACGGTTCAGCAAAACGACACGATCTACTCGATTGCCTGCAAATATGGCGATGTAGACCCGGTCAACATTGCGGCAGTCAACAACCTGGCGGCCCCTTACACGCTGACGGTTGGGACAATCCTGCAAATCCCATAAAATATCCCATTTGAAAATCATTCAGAGAGGAAAGACGCCAGCCGTCTTTCCTCTCTAATATTTGGAGGAAAGCATGAAATTCGAACGGATAAAAACAGAGATTCTTTTTGAAGGGCGGGCTTTTGATATCCGCCGCGATCACTTAAAAACCCCGTCTGGCCGGATAGCGAAATATGATATTGTCGAACATCACGGTTCAGTCGTCCTGGTTCCAGTGGATGAGGCGGGCAATATTCACTTTGTGCGCCAGTATCGCCATGCGAGTGGGATGGAGCTGCTCGAACTGCCGGCCGGGACGCTCGAACCCGGCGAAGAACCGATCGCCTGCGCCGGCCGCGAACTGCGCGAGGAGATCGGGATGGCGGCCAGTCACTTGCGCGAAATAGGCAGCTTTTACCTGGTGCCCGGCTACTCGACCGAGTACATGCATGTATTCCTGGCAACCGGTTTGCAGGAAAACCCTCTGCCGCCCGACCTGGACGAATACTTAAGCGTTGAAAAAATGCCCTCTGGCAAAGCGCTTGAAATGGCGCACAACGGCCAAATTCCAGATGCAAAATCGCTGGCAGCATTACTCCTGGCGCAAAAATACCTGTAAAAACTACCCGAATTTCACACAAAACAGCGGATGATTGTCCGAAATTATGTGACAACTCGCAGGCCTTTTATATGCAAAATATTACTATCCCGATTGTGGAGGAGCGGCTAAACTTGCACGGATGATTTGATGCCTATAGATGTTAAGAAAATAAATTTTACATATCGGCCCTTCGACTACGCTGAAGGACGCTCCGCTCAGGGCCTGCCTGTCAAAAGGTTTATCTTAATATCTATAAAATAGATTTTATTCTCTTCCTTACAAGGAGTTTTACAATGCCAAAACGTAAGATGATCACAATAGATGGCAACGAAGCCGCGGCTTCGATTGCCCACCGCCTGAGCGAAGTCATCGCAATTTACCCGATCACCCCCTCCTCCAATATGGGTGAACTGGCCGACGAATGGTCTGCCAAGAGCAAGAAAAACATTTGGGGAACAGTGCCGTTGGTGGCTGAGCTGCAATCTGAAGGCGGCGCAGCCGGTTCCGTGCATGGCGCGCTTCAAGCGGGCGCACTCAGCACCACCTTTACAGCTTCACAAGGCCTGCTGCTGATGATCCCCAATATGTATAAAATTGCGGGCGAATTAACAAGCACCGTCTTCCACATCGCCGCGCGCTCGATAGCCGCCCAATCGCTTTCGATTTTTGGCGACCACCAGGATGTAATGGCTTGCCGCCAGACCGGATGGGCCATGCTTTCATCGGGCAGCGTCCAGGAAGCCCACGACCTGGCCCTGGTTGCCCATGCGGCCACCCTGCGCACCCGCATCCCCTTCCTGCATTTCTTCGATGGCTTCCGCACCTCGCATGAAGTCTCCAAAATTGAATATCTTGAAGATGACGACCTGCGCAGCATGATCGACGATGACCTGGTGCGCGCGCACCGCGCCCGCGCCCTGACCCCCGATAAGCCGGTTTTGCGTGGGACAGCCATGAACCCGGATGTCTACTTCCAGGGCCGCGAAAGTGTCAATAAATTTTACGAAGCCGTGCCGGGCGTTGTCCAGAATGAAATGGACCGGTTTGCGCAACTAACTGGCCGCCAATACAAACTCTTCGATTACGTCGGCCATCCCCAGGCCGAGCGCGTGATCGTGCTGATGGGTTCGGGCGGTGAAACGGTCGAAGCAACGGTCAAATATCTGGCTGAGCAGGGCGAAAAAGTCGGCGCAGTTCGCGTCCGCTTGTACCGGCCGTTCTCCATCCAGCACTTCGTAGATGCGCTCCCCAGCAGCGTGCGAGTATTGACTGTCCTGGATCGCACCAAAGAACCTGGCTCTGCCGGCGAACCGCTTTATTTGGATATTGTCAATGCTGTTTTCGAGAGCGGACGCGCGATCAAGGTCGTTGGTGGACGCTACGGCCTGTCTTCAAAAGAATTTACTCCGGCGATGGTCAAAGCCATCCTGGAGGAAGCCGCGAAACCCCAGCCCAAAAATCACTTCACCATCGGTATCAAGGATGATGTCTCGCATACCAGCCTGGAGTACGACCCAACTTTCTCGGTCGAATACCCCGAAACCGTGCGCTGTCTGTTCTTCGGCCTGGGCGCGGATGGCACCGTCGGCGCGAACAAAAATTCGATCAAAATCATCGGCGAAGAGACCGACAACAACGCCCAGGGCTATTTCGTCTACGACTCGAAGAAATCTGGCTCGCTGACCATTTCGCACCTGCGCTTCGGCCCCAAGCCGCTCCAGGCCCCCTATCTGATTACCGCTGGAACGGCCAACTTCGTGGCCTGCCACCAGTTCAGCTTCCTCGAACGCTTCGACATCTTGAAATATGCCCAGCCCGGCGCGACCTTCCTGCTTAACAGCACTTTTGGCCCCGACCAGGTTTGGGGTGAGCTTCCTGTGGAAGTCCAGCAGGCCATCATCGATAAAAAGCTCAAGTTCTACAACATCAACGCCTACGAAGTTGCCGAAAAAACTGGGATGGGTACCCGGATCAACACCATTATGCAGACCTGCTTCTTCGCGATTTCGGGCGTTTTGCCGCGCGAACAAGCTATCGCAGAAATCAAACATGCCATTGAAAAAACTTATGGCAAACGCGGCGAGGCGGTCGTCAAACAGAATTTTGAAGCCGTAGACCAGACCCTGGCCCACTTAAGCGAAGTCCGGGTTCCGGCCAGCATCAGCGGCGACAACAAAATGCGCCATGCCGTCCCGGATGCTGCTCCCGAATTTGTCAGGAGCGTGCTCGGCCCGATTATCGCCTTTGAAGGCGACAACATCCCCGTCTCGGCCATGCCGGTCGATGGCACCTTCCCAACCGGAACTACGCAGTGGGAAAAGCGTAACATCTCGCTTGAAATCCCGGTCTGGGAACCGGACCTGTGCATTCAGTGCGGCAAATGCGTCTTTGTCTGCCCGCACGCTGTCATCCGCCACAAGGTCTACGGCAAAGCGGCCCTGGCCGAAGCTCCGGCAACCTTCAAAAGCATGGAGTCCAAGTTTAAAGAATTCCCCGGCATGGCTTACACCGTCCAGGTTGCGCCGGAAGACTGCACCGGTTGCACGCTGTGTGTCGAAGCCTGCCCGGCCAAAGACAAGACCCAGGTCGGCCGCAAAGCGATCAACATGGCTCCCCAGCCTCCTTTGCGCGAATCCGAAGCCCAGAACTGGGACTTCTTCCTGGGCCTGCCCGAAGTTGACCGCTCGCTAATCAACCCCAACACGATCAAGAACTCACAATTGCTGCAACCGCTGTTCGAGTTCTCCGGGGCCTGCACGGGTTGTGGTGAAACGCCCTACGTCAAACTGGTTTCGCAGCTGTTTGGCGACCGCGCCATCGTCGCCAATGCCACTGGCTGTTCCTCGATCTACGGCGGCAACCTGCCGACCACGCCCTGGGCGCAGAACAAGGAAGGACGCGGCCCGGCCTGGTCGAACTCGCTCTTTGAAGACAACGCCGAATTCGGCCTGGGCATGCGCCTGACGATCGACAAACAGAATGAATATGCGCGCGAATTGCTGCCCCACTTCGCTCCCGAACTCGGCCAACAACTGGTCGATGGCCTGCTGAATGCCGACCAGAGCAACGAACAGGGAATTCAGGAACAACGCGAACGGGTGGTCCTGCTCAAAGAAAAACTGGCCGCGCTCAAAAATGACACCAAAGCCAAAGACCTGATCTCGCTGGCCGATATGCTGGTCAAAAAATCGGTCTGGATCATGGGCGGCGACGGCTGGGCCTATGACATCGGCTACGGCGGCCTGGATCACGTCATGGCTTCCGGGCGTAATGTCAACATCCTGGTGCTGGATACCGAAGTCTACTCAAATACCGGCGGACAGGCCTCCAAAGCAACCCCGCGCGGCGCAGTTGCCAAATTTGCAATGGCCGGCAAAGGCATCGCCAAGAAAGACCTGGGCATGATCGCCATGTCTTACGGCTATGTCTATGTGGCGCGCGTTGCGATGGGAGCCAGCGACCAGCAAACCCTGAAAGCCATCCTCGAAGCCGAAGCCTTCGACGGCCCATCGATTGTGATTGCCTACAGCCACTGCATCGCTCACGGGATCGACATGGCCAAAGGCCTCGAGCAGCAAAAATTGGCCGTCCAATCCGGTCACTGGCCGCTCTTCCGCTTCAATCCCGACCTGGCCCTGCAAGGCAAAAACCCGCTCATCATCGACTCGAAAGAGCCAAGCATCCCGCTCGAACAGTACATCTACAACGAAACCCGCTACAGGATGTTGACCCAGAGCGATGAAGAGCGCGCCGAAATGCTGCTCAAGGGTGCCCAAGCCGATGTAAAAGCCCGCTGGCAGCAGTACGAACAAATGGCCGCCATGCACTATGGCAACGGCAGCGACAGTGAAATCAAAGAAAGTTAAGGGAGAATCACGATGACTGACCTTAGCACTACCTACCTTGGCCTGGCGCTCAAGAATCCCATCGTTGCATCGGCCTCGCCACTCAGCAAGAAACTCGAATCGGCAAAAAAACTGGACGAAGCCGGTGTTGGCGCAATTGTGATGTACTCGCTCTTTGAAGAGCAGATCATCCACGAAAGCCTCGAGCTAGACCACTTCCTGACCCGTGGTACTGAATTCTACGCCGAAGCCCAGTCTTACCTGCCCGAAATGAGCAGCTACGCCACCGGCCCCGGCAAGTACCTCGACCATCTGACCGCCATCAAAAAAGCTGTCAGCGTGCCTGTGATTGGCTCACTCAACGGCGTTTCCAAGGGCGGCTGGACGAAATACGCCCGCCACATGCAGGATGCCGGGGCCGACGCCCTCGAATTGAACCTTTACTATGTCGCAGCCGACCCAAACCTGACCTCGGTTGAACTTGAAAACGCCCACGCTGAATTGGTGGCCGAAGTCAAAGCCAGCATCCAGATTCCGCTGGCGGTTAAGCTTAGCCCGTTCTTCACCTCCATCCCCAACGTTTTCAAAAAACTGGCAGATGCCGGGGCCGATGGCCTGGTTCTCTTCAACCGCTTTTACCAGCCCGATTTCGACCTCGACAACCTGGAGGTTGTCCACACCCTGCACCTGAGCGACTCGACCGACCTCAACCTGCCCCTGCGCTGGATTTCGATTTTGTACGGCAAGGTCCACGCCGATCTGGCCCTGACAAGCGGCGTCCACACCGCCCAGGATGTGATCAAATCGATGATGGCCGGCGCGCAAGTCACCATGCTGGCCTCAGAACTGCTGGCCAATGGGCCCAAGCGCGTTTCCGAAATCTTGAGCGTAATCGAATTTTGGATGCAGGAACGCAACTACACGTCCATCAAACAAATGCAGGGCAGCATGAGCCAACAGGCCGTCCGTGAACCGGCCGCGTTCGAACGCGCCAACTACATGAAAGTGCTCAATTCCTGGCACGACCTGCCTTAATATCAAAACGAGCAAAAAAAGCCTTGCAGAAGAAAACCTGCAAGGCTTTTTTTTATCAAACGCCCGTGAAATTTAACGATTCATTAACAGGCAGGGAACACTCTTATGGTATATTAAATCGAGAAATCGAGAATAGGAAAGCAGATATGCCCGAAACCATACTTGTTGTTGAAGACGAACCGGCTTTGCAAGAGACATTGGTCTACAATCTTGAGAAGGAGGGCTACATCGTCAAAAGCACCGCAGATGGGCGCAATGCCCTCGAAACCGCCCGCAAACTCAATCCCGATCTGATCGTGCTCGACATCATGCTGCCGTCCATGGACGGTATCGAAGTCTGTAAAACCCTGCGCCGCGAAAGCTTCAACAGTCCAATCCTCATGCTCACCGCGCGCGACGACGAAATTGACCGTGTTGTCGGACTCGAAATTGGCACCGACGACTACATCACAAAACCATTCTCGATGCGCGAGTTGTTGGCGCGCGTCAAAGCCCAACTGCGCCGCACCCGGGTGCTGCGCGAAGATCTCGACAAAATCAAAACCACCGACCAAACCCGCGACATCGCGACCTTTGGCAACCTGACCATCAACCAAACCAGACGAGAAGTCTTGCTCGACCAGACTATTATGGCGCTCAAACCTCAGGAATACGATCTACTGCTTTTCTTTGCCGAGCATCGCGGCAAAATGCTCACCCGCGAATTCATCCTCGAACGCGTCTGGGGCTGGGATTATATCGGTGACAGCCGCACAGTCGATGTGCATGTGCGCTGGCTGCGCCAGAAAATTGAAAAGGAAGCGGCCAAACCGACCCGCATCGTCACCGTTCGAGGCGGCGGTTATCGTTTCGAAGGATGAATACCCTTTCGTGCTTCCTGCTCACCCTGCTTCTCCTGCTCGGCCTAGCACTGGGATGGATATCCTGGCGATATCTTTCAATGCGCCGCAGCAAGGATGATTTTGCCCAAGCTATTCACCGCGCCGCTTGTGGCGATCTTTCTCCCCTTGACCTGCCTGCCGATATAAAGAACCTCAACAACCTTTCAATCGCTATCCACGCTCTGATCCAATCCTTTGAGACTCGCCTTTTGACAGTAGATGCTGAACGTATGCGCCTCGAAGCCACCCTGACACAAATGACCGACGGCGTCTTAATAGCAGATGCCCAGGGATGTATTCAGATGAGCAACCCGGCAGCAGAAAAACTCTTTCGCGAGAGCGGGACCCTGGTTGGAAAATCGGTCAGCATGGCCTTACGCCACCATCAATTGATCGAAACCTGGCGAAAATGCCAGCAAAGCGGAGAAGTTCAAAGCGAATCCGCCGAACTCCCAGCCACCCGTAAATTTCTGCAACTAATCGCCATCCCAGATAAACATGCCGGGGGTGCGATTCTAATGGTCCAAGACCTGACGCGAATTCGCAGCCTGGAAACTGTGCGCCGCGATTTCATTTCAAATGTCTCTCATGAATTGCGTACTCCGTTGGCTTCGCTCAAAGCGCTGGCAGAAACCCTGCAAGCAGGCGCACTCGACGACCCGCCCGCCGCACATCGGTTTCTCGGCAGTATCCAGATCGAAGTAGATGCGCTCACTCAAATGACCACCGAACTGCTTGAGCTTTCACGTATCGAATCAGGGCAGGTACCGCTCGAATTGAAACCCCTTTCGCCGGCCAAACTGATCAACTCCGCCGCAGATCGGATGAAAATGCAGGCCGAACGCGCAGGGTTGGTTTTGCGAGTAGATTGTCCCGCTGACCTGCGCCTGATCCGCGCTGACCTGCCCCGCCTCGAACAGGTACTGGTTAATCTGATTCACAACGCGGTCAAGTTCACACCGCCAGGCGGTGAAGTGGCGCTTTTCGCGGCAACTGACGGACAGTTTATCCGTTTCTCAGTGCGCGATACTGGTCTCGGCATTCCCACCGACGATTTGCCCCGCATCTTTGAGCGTTTTTATCGTGTAGATCGCTCACGCAGCGGCGGCGGCACCGGCCTGGGATTGTCCATCGCCCGACACCTGGTCGAAGCTCACAGCGGTAAAATCTGGGCTGAAAGCCGCGAAGGCGATGGCAGCACTTTCTGCTTTACGATCCCGATACACTAAGAATTCGCTTTTTTGAAAAACCTTTTCTACAACGTAACGCCCCATTCCAGGGGCGTTACGCATTTAAAGTGCCATGTATATGCCAAATCGTTAACCGAACGTTAAACTATCCTTGCAGTGCCCTTAACAGACAAATGAGAAAATAAACAGGCAAACAAAAAATCTAAAGAAAAACTGACAAGAGGAAAAAGAAATGCGTAAAAACCTATTCATTATTGCCACCCTGATCATCGCCAGCGTAGCACTGGCTGCCTGCGGCGCACCCACAACCGAGGCTCCAGTCACTAAAGTCCCGGCCACCGAAGCACCCGCTGGCCAAGCCCCATCGGCCAAGGCTACTTCCGCCGAATCTCCGATGGAAGAAGAGCTTCTGCCGATCGTGCTGCCCCACGCCATGCTGCCCGCTGACGTGACCGGCGACATTATCACCGCTGGTTCTTCGACCGTCTTCCCGCTCTCTGAGCGCATGGCCGAACTGTTCCAGAACGAAGGCTACGAAGGCAACATCACCGTGGACAACATCGGTTCGGGCGGCGGTTTTGAACGTTTCTGCACGACCGGTGAAACCGACATCGCCAACGCTTCGCGCGGTATCAAATCCAGCGAAGTAGAAGCCTGCGCCGCAATTGGCCGCACCCCGCTCGAATTCCGCGTGGGTACCGATGCCTTGACCGTTGTCCTCTCGACCCAGAATGAATTTGCTACATCCTTGACCATCGAGCAACTCGGCCAGATTTTCTCCGGCCAGGCCAAGACCTGGAATGAAGTTGATCCTTCCTTCCCCGCCGAAGCGATCAAAGTCTACTCGCCTGGCGCTGACTCTGGCACCTTTGATTACTTCATCGAGGCTGTGGCCGCCAAAGCTCTGCCCAAGAAGGATGACAAGGATGATCTCGAAGGCGCTGAAACCGCCCTGCTCGGCCTCGAAGGTGCGCAGTTCTCTGAAAATGACAATGTCCTCGTTCAGGGCGTTGCTGGCGACCCGTATGCGATTGGTTACTTCGGTTACGCTTACTACAACGAAAACAAAGACACCCTGAAGGCTGTCTCGGTCAACGATATTGAGCCTTCGCAGGCGAATGTCGATGCCGGTACTTATCCGATTGCCCGCCCGCTCTTCATGTACTCTGACGCCAAGATCATGCAGGAGAAGCCCCAGGTGGCCGCTTTCCTGGCCTTCTACCTCGCTAACGTCAACGACAACATCCTCGATGTTGGTTACTTCCCCGCTCCTGCCAAAGCTCTCTACTCATCTTGGGGTGCCTGGCTCTCGACCCAGGAAGTAAGCGTTGATCCCTCGCTTGTTGAAGGCGACATTATCACCGCTGGTTCTTCGACCGTCTTCCCGCTCTCTGAGCGCATGGCCGAACTGTTCCAGAACGAAGGCTACGAAGGCAACATCACCGTGGACAACATCGGTTCGGGCGGCGGTTTTGAACGTTTCTGCACGACCGGTGAAACCGACATCGCCAACGCTTCGCGCGGTATCAAATCCAGCGAAGTAGAAGCCTGCGCCGCAATTGGCCGCACCCCGCTCGAATTCCGCGTGGGTACCGATGCCTTGACCGTTGTCCTCTCGACCCAGAATGAATTTGCTACATCCTTGACCATCGAGCAACTCGGCCAGATTTTCTCCGGCCAGGCCAAGACCTGGAATGAAGTTGATCCTTCCTTCCCCGCCGAAGCGATCAAAGTCTACTCGCCTGGCGCTGACTCTGGTACTTTCGACTTCTTCACCGAATTTGTTGTTAGCAAGGTATTCAAGAATGCCGATGGCAAGGATGATCTCGAAGCTGCTGAAGCTGCCCTGCTCGGCCTTGAAGGCGCTCAGTTCTCTGAAGATGACAACGTTCTCGTGCAGGGCGTTGCTAGCGACCCGTATGCGATTGGTTACTTCGGTTACGCTTACTACAACGAAAACAAAGACACCCTAAAGGCTGTCTCGGTCAACGATGTTGAGCCTTCCCAGGCGAATGTCGATGCTGGCACCTACCCGCTTTCCCGCCCGCTCTTCATGTACTCTGACGCCAAGATCATGCAGGAGAAGCCCCAGGTAGCCGCTTGCCTGGCCTTCTACCTCGCTAACGTCAACGACAACATCCTCGATGTTGGTTACTTCCCCGCTCCCGCCAAGGCTATTTACCAGTCTTGGGGCGCATGGTACGCGGCTGTTAGCCAATAATCTGTAACAAAGATTTCGTCTGATAGGCTGGCCTCTCTCAAAAAAGGGCGAGGCCAGCCTGAATCCATCTTTTGTTCTCAGGATTTGCATATTATGGAAGAAACTCAGAAACAATTTCTCTCCCCGCCTGCCTTTCAACCCGGCAACCTGAAACGCAAAATGCGGCTTGGGGAAGGCATCATTGAAATATCACTGTTCCTAGTGGGATTCTTGACCATCTTTATCACGATCAGCATTGTGATTGTCCTGGGCGACCAGGCTTTGTTGTTTTTCAACGACCCGCAAGTAGGCTTCAGGGAATTCTTCCTGACCACCCAGTGGCAGCCGGCGATCGGGCAGTTTGGCATCTGGGCACTCATCAGCGCTACCCTGACTACCGGCGCAATTGCGATGCTGGTTGCCCTGCCGCTGGGGATGAGCGCCGCCATCTACTTGAGCGAATATGCCAGCCCGCGCGCGCGATCGGTCCTTAAACCTATTTTGGAAATTCTGGCAGGCATCCCAACCGTGGTGTACGGTTTTTTTGCCCTGCTTTTTGTGACCCCCATCTTGCGCAGCCTGATTGGCGAAAATAACCTGGGCGTGTACAACATGCTCTCAGCCGGCATCGTGATGGGCATCATGATCCTGCCCTTGATCTCATCAATGAGCGAGGACGCCCTCAGCGCTGTTCCCAACTCGCTGCGCGAAGCGGCCTACGCCATGGGCGCGACCCGCTTCGAGGCCAGCACGCAGGTTATCCTCCCGGCGGCGCTTTCAGGGATTGGCGCAGCAGTAATTGTCGGCATTTCACGCGCCGTGGGCGAGACCATGATCGTGGCGGTCGCATCCGGCGCAACATCCAAATTCACCTTCAATCCGCTTGAAGCGGCTGAAACAATGACCGCCCACATCGCCCGCATTAGCGGCGGCGACCTTTCATACAACACCATTGACTACAACAGCCTGTTCGCCATTGCGCTGATGCTCTTCCTGGTGACGCTGGTCTTGAACCTGGTCAGCCAATGGATCGTTTCAAAATTCCGAGAGCAATACGAGTAACCCCATGACAAAATATACCTATCCCGAAAAGAATGAGCTAGAGAATTTTGTCGCCGCGCGTTATCGTACCGCATGGGTCTGGCAGACGATCTTTCTTTCTGCCCTGCTGATTGCCATCTTAAGTCTATCCGCCCTGATTTTGGATGTGGTTGATGGCGCATTCGGCTATGTGGCCTATGAATTCAAGACAGACCCGGCGCTGGTCAGTGAAAAACCGCTCGATGATCTGAATAAGGAGGAATTAATTGCCTTATTGCAAACCAATCTTTCGCGCGGCGCATTCAATAAATTAAACAACGAAACAGCCATGGAAAAACGCGGCGAAGGCGAGTTGTACAACCTCGTCATCGAGCGCATCATCCAGGTCAAGACGCTCGAAACGTACCCGCTCTTCGATTCGCTCCTGAAAAAGGCCGAAATTGAAGCCGAGGTGGCCGAAAAATTCCCCGGTGCGCGGCTGGAGCTTCGCTCGTGGTTGACACCGCAATTCCTGACCACGCCCATGTCGAGCAAAGCCGAATTTGCCGGGGTGCGCACCGCGCTATTTGGCTCGATGTGGCTGGTTGGAATCGCCATCTCATTTGCCCTGCCGGTTGGGGTGGGAGCGGCGGTCTATTTGCAGGAATACGCCAGCAAGAAAAGCCTGATCTTCAAAATCATCCAGACCAATATCAACAACCTGGCCGGTGTGCCCTCAATTGTGTATGGGATGCTCGGCCTGGCCATCTTCGTGCGCACGTTGGAAGCCCTGACCAGCGGTGCGCTGTTCGGCGTGACCGATTCGAACGGCCGCACCATCCTCTCCGCCGGGCTGACCATGGGCATTCTGGTGTTACCGCTGGTCATTATCAATGCCCAGGAAGCGATCAAAGCCGTGCCCGATTCGATCCGCCAGGCAGCCTACGGAGTCGGCGCAACCCGCTGGCAAACGGTCTGGAACCATGTCCTGCCGAATGCCCTGCCAGGCATTCTGACAGGCAGCATTCTGGCCATGTCACGCGCAGTGGGAGAAACCGCCCCGCTGATCATCGTTGGCGCTTCGACCTTTATCAGCATCGACCCAAGTGGGCCGTTCAGCAAGTTCACCGCCCTGCCGATCCAAATCTATCAGTGGACATCGCGCGCCCAGGGAGAGTTTCATGCCATTGCGGCAGCAGCGATCCTCGTTCTGCTGGTCTTGCTCCTGACCCTCAACGCAACCGCCATCCTGTTACGCAACCGCTTCCAGCGGCGTTACTAAGCGAGAGAGAAAAACATGCAACCTGAAAATTCACAACAATATGCCATCGAAACCCATGATCTGAGCATTTTTTACGGTCCCTTTGAAGCCGTTACAGATGTCAACCTGCAAATCGAAAAAGGCAAAATCACCGCCATCATCGGTCCATCGGGCTGCGGCAAATCAACCTTGCTGCGCGCCTTCAATCGCATGAACGATTTTGTGCCTACCAGCCGCGTCAATGGCGAGATTCTGCTGCACGGAACCAACCTGTACAGCAAGGAAATCGATCCGGTCGAAGTTCGCCGCCGCATCGGGATGGTTTTTCAGAAGCCCAACCCTTTCCCGAAATCGATCTATGAGAACATTTCATGGGGCGCGCGTATTAACGGCTTCAAAGGCAACATGGATGAACTGGTTGAACAATCCCTGCGGGCCGCGGCGCTCTGGGAAGAAGTCAAAGACAAACTCAAGCAGAGTGCCTATGCCCTTTCGGGCGGCCAGCAGCAGCGACTATGCATCGCCCGCACGATCGCCATCCAGCCCGAGATCATTCTGATGGATGAGCCCGCCTCGGCCCTCGACCCGATCTCGACCCTACGCATTGAAGAATTAATGCAGGAACTCAAACAAAATTACACCATTATCATCGTTACCCACAACATGCAGCAGGCCGCGCGCGTTTCTAACTTCACCGCCATGATGATGCTCCACGGGGATACCCGCTCGGGCACGGTCATTGAGTATAACAAAACCGACATCATCTTCACCCACCCCAGCGACAAACGCACCGAAGATTACGTAACAGGAAGGTTTGGTTAGAATGAGCAACTCCAAATTCTTATTCCTTTGCACAGGCAACTCGGCCCGCAGCCAGATGGGCGAGGCGTCTTTGCGCGCTTTGCCGGGGAGCATTTCGACGTTTTCAGCGCCGGACTGGAACCTAACCCGGACAAGCCGGAAAAGAAAGCCTTTAACCACGACGACAACAACAACGGAACTCTACGGAAAATCTTAAATGCTCTTACTTCGTGTTCCGTCGTTGCCTCGTGCCCCGCGTATTTTGTGGGGTTGTGGTAAATCCCTTGCTTTTTGTGGAAGAATTTCAGTCGTAAGATAATAGATGTTAAGAAAATGAGTTTTACATATCGGCCCTTCGACTGCGCTCAAGAACGCTCCGTTCAGGGCCTGCGTGTCAAAATGATTATCTTAATATCTATAATTGAGTGAGCGAGGGCTAATCCCAGACACTTCCGGCTTCCGGGATTAAACCGTCAAAAATAGCATAATCGGGTAAAATTAAAAACTTATTTGATCAGGAAGAAGGTTATGATGGTAATACGAAAAACATTTGACCAGGAACTGCAGCACGCTAAAGATGAAATCCTGCTGCTGGGCAGCATGGTTGAAGAAGCCGTTATCGCATCAATGAACGCCCTGAAAAAACGTGACATTGAGGCTTCTGAAGCGATTTACGAAAAAGACGAGAAAATTAACGCAAAGCGTTTTGAAATTGAAAACAAAGTTATGATTTTGATCGCCACCCAACAGCCAATGGCGGTTGACCTGCGCCTGCTGGCTTCCATACTTGATGTCGCTTCAGAATTGGAACGCATGGGAGACTATGCGAAGGGCATTGCTACCATCAATATCCGCATGGCCGGTACGCCCTTGCTCAAACCGCTCATCGACCTGCCGCGCATGGCTGAAAAAGCCACCGATATGCTCCACCGTGCCCTGGCTGCTTTTGTCATGATGGACGCCAAAACTGCGCGAGCAATTCCGCTTGAAGATGATGAAGTCGATGCGCTCTACAACCAGATTTACCGCGAACTGATGACCTTCATCATCCAGGACCCGACCACCATCGAACGCGCAAACTTCCTGCTTTGGGCAGCCCACAACCTGGAACGAATGGCAGACCGCGTGACCAATATCTGCGAGCGCACCCTGTTTGTCGCTACAGGTGAGATAAAAGAATTTCGAGGGACAGACGACGAAAAAAACGAAAGCAGATAATAGACATCTCGCATAAGTCCGGCCGGCGTGTCAAAGTGATTATCTTAAACTCACTCGCCCAAAAACCGCCATTCGGGAATTTCTTCAGCAACCGTCTCAACCAGGAAATGACTTTGCTCCGGCAATAAATCGAAATAACTGCTATTCTCGCGGATCGTATCGCGGTTTTCGACCAGCAAAATGGTTGCATCGCGGCTAAGGGCGACGGTGTGCCACGCGCCGCGTTTAACATTATAAAAAACACCATTTTTCATCACCTGCGGCAGCATTTCCGTCACCGTCTCGTCCCCTTTGCCCATAAAAAGGACGGCCTGGCCTTGCAGCAGGACAAAAACTTCATCGGTTTCGTTATGACGTTCAAAATAGCCAATCCGGTCAGGTTGTAGTTCATCGCTATAGCGCAAAGCGGCCACGCGCCAGCAGTTAAAATCGATCAGCGGCATATAGCCCCCGCCCAAATATTCGTGCATTTCGAGCAAATTTTCATCCATCAGCCATTCTCCTAAGCATGGGGATCGGGTCTGCCCGGCAGCATCCGTCCGGGCAGGTATTTGAGCGGCGGCACAGGTCTAACTTTTCGGCTTGCAATATCTTTCTTGCGGGGTGGAGTATAGTCACTATTTCGCCGTGCCGCAAGCGATGTGCCGCAAGCAAAAAACAGGTTGACGAATACTTAAAGCGCAAGTAAAATCACGTTCATGCAAACGCTAACCGTTGCTCTCCATCACCATCATTACTTCTCCACCCTGCCTGACCAGAGCGCAGGTTAGTTTCGTTACCTAACCCCTGAACACCCAAGCCCTCGGTCACAAGCCGGGGGTTTTTATTTCAAGAATTACCAGAGAGCGAGGTTGCATGTCCCGTCCGATTCGTCTTTCTTTGCCATCCAAAGGCCGCCTTTCCGAAGAGGCGATCAACTTCCTGGCCGCGTGCGGTTTCAGCATCTACAAACCCAACCCGCGCCAGTACGAAGCCAGCCTGCCGGCCCTGCCCGGCCTGACGGTGCTTTTTCAGCGCCCGACAGATATCGTCCTCTCGGTACGGGATGGCTCTGTCGATTTCGGCATCAGCGGGCTGGATGTGCTGAGCGAGCATGGCGGCCCCAACGGCGCGATTCTGGCAATTCACAGCGCGCTCGGGTTTGGCTCGTGTTCCTTGAACGTGATCGTCCCTGAAAGTTGGGAAACTGTGCGGGTGATGAACGATCTGAAACGGATGCAAGCCGAAATCGGCCGTCCGCTGCGGGTGGCGACCAAATTTCCAAACGCCGCCGCGCCTTTCTTCGCAAAAAAAGGCCTGGGCGGGGTGATCTTCATCGAAGCCGAAGGTACTCTCGAAATCGCGCCGACCATCGGCTACGCCGACCTGATCGCCGACCTGGTTTCGAGCGGCCAAACCCTGCGTGATAACCGCCTGAAACTGCTCGCCGACGGGCAGATTTTGGCTTCACAAGCTGTCCTGATCGCCAACCGGGCTGCCCTGAAAGAAAACCCGGCCGTTCTGGCTATCGCCCGCCAGCTTTTGGAATTTATCGAAGCCTACCAGCGCGCCCAGAACAACGTCTCGATTTTCGCCAACCTGCGCGGGGAAAGCCAACAGGCCCTTGCGGCCAGCATTTTCTCGCAAAACACAATCGGCGGACTGAACGGCCCGACCCTCAGCAATATCATCCGCAAAGACAATCAGCCCAACTGGTACGCCTTGCATATCGTCGTCCACCGCGAGCAACTCTCTGCGGCCATCAACGAGCTGCGTGCGATCGGCGGGAGCGGAGTGGTCGTCGCGCCGGTCACGTATATTTTCGAGGAAGAGCCGCCGCGCTATAAGGCGATGCTGGAAGCGCTGAAGTGAGTGGTAATTGGTAAGCGGTAATTGGTGAGTGGTAAGTGGTAATTAGACCTTTTGCATAAGTCCTGCCTGCGCCAATGCCGCCGGCACAGGTGAGCGGAGCGTTCTTAACGCGTAGTCGCAGGGCCGATCTGTAAAATTCATTTTCTTGCTATTGCAAATTGTAATTTCTTTGCAAATCTCGGTTAGCAGTTACGTCCCCACCCGAAGGAGCCTCCCATGCTAAAAATATACTCTGTAGCCGAAGCCCGGCAATCCATCCTGAAACGCATTCCTCCCGACGAAACCGCCGTCCCCCCGGCCATGCTCGAGCGCCTGGCCGTCACTTTTGGCGAGCAGATTTCGCCGGAGGATGCCGTCCGTCGGATTTTGCGGGATGTCCGCAGCCGGGGCGATGCCGCCCTATACGAATGGAGCGCCAAACTGGACGGGTTCCCCGCCGATGCGGCCCTGCGCGTCCCCGCCGCAGCTTTATCAGCGGCCCTGGCCGGCCTCGACCCCGAAACCCGGGCCGCCCTCGAACTAGCCGCCGAGCGCATCCGCGAATTTCACCGCCGCCAGCCGCTGACGAGTTGGTTGACCAACGACCTGGGCGGCACACTTGGGCAGCTCATCCGCCCCATCCAGCGCGTCGGACTGTACGTCCCCGGCGGGACCGCCCCGCTGCCCTCCTCCGTCCTGATGGCTGCCATCCCGGCCCAGGTGGCGGGCGTCAAAGAGATTGTGGTCGTCACACCTCCGCAGCGAATGGCGAATTGCAAATTGCAAATTACCGGATTGCCAGATTACGCTCTGATTTCGCGGGTTATTTTGGCCGCCTGCGCACTATGCGGGGTGAGCGAAGTCTACGCCCTCGGCGGGGCACAGGCCATCGCCGCGCTGGCCTACGGCAGCCAATCCATCCCGGCGGTCGATAAAATTTTCGGGCCCGGCAACCTGTTCGTGACCCTTGCCAAACGCCAGGTCTTTGGCGCAGTCGGGATCGACGGCTTGGCCGGCCCAACCGAAACCGTGGTGATCGCCGACGAAACGGCCAAACCGGCCTGGGTCGCCGCCGATTTGCTGGCCCAGGCCGAGCATGATGTCCTCGCCAGCGCGATCCTGCTGACGCCCTCCCGCGGACTGGCCGAAAAAGTCCAGATCGAAGTCGCCCGCCAAATGGAAAGCCTGCCGCGCAATCAGATTCTGGGGCAGTCCATCCCCAACCAGAGCGGGATCGTCATCACCCAAGACCTGGACGAAGCCGCCGCGCTCAACAACGCCTATGCGCCCGAACATCTCTGCCTGGCTGTGCGCGACCCGTGGACGCTGAGCGAGAAAATCAACAACGCGGGCGGCATTTTCATGGGGGAGCATTCCTTTGAAGTCCTCGGTGATTACGTCGCCGGGCCGAGCCACGTCATGCCGACCGGCGGCAGCGCGCGCTTCGCCTCGCCGCTCAATACCTGGGATTTCGTCCACATCATCAGCCTGATTGCCCTCAACCCGGCCACCACCGACCAGATCGCGCCGCTCGCCGCCAAAATCGCGCGGGCTGAAGGCCTCGAAGCCCATGCCCGCTCGGCAGATTGCCGGGTGAGTAAAGAGTAATTGGCGATTGGTAAATAGCGCAATGATAAAACTTCCCCCCCACATAACCCGCCTGCCGCCCTACACGCCAATCGAGCCATTTGACGTTCTCTCGCAAAAAGTTGGCCGCGCCCCGGTGGACATCATCAAGCTCGACGCGAACGAGAACCCCTACGGCATGTCGCCGCGCGCACGCGAGGCCCTGGCCAGCCTGGCCTACGGACACATCTACCCCGATCCCGAATCGCGCGCGCTGCGGGCCGGCCTGAGCAGCTTCAGCGGCGCGCCCGCCGAAAACCTGCTGGTGGGCGCGGGCGCGGACGAACTGATCGACCTGATTATGCGTGTCACGCTCTCGCCGGGCGAGGTCCTCCTCAACTGCCCGCCGACCTTCGGCATGTACACCTTCGACGCCGACCTGAACAACGCGCGCGTTATCAACGTCACGCGCAACGCAGATTTTTCGTTGGATTTAAATGGGATTTTGGAAGCCGCTCAAAAGTTTTCGCCCAAACTGATTTTTGTGACCTCCCCCAACAACCCCGACGGATCGCTGCTCCCGCTGCCAGTTTTGCAAAAACTACTGACATTACCGGCTCTGATTGTGCTCGACGAAGCCTACATCGAGTTTTCCGGCGCAAAATCCCAAATCAGCAATGTGCCAATCACCAATAACCTGATTGTCCTGCGCACCTTCAGCAAACTGGCCGGGCTGGCCGGGCTGCGCGTTGGCTATGGCGGATTTCCATCCTGGCTGATGCCCACGCTTTGGAAAGCCAAACAGCCTTACAATGTCAACGTCGCCGCCAGCGCCGCCGCGCTGGCCTCGCTCGAAGACCGCGCCTATCTCGATTGGACCGTCAAAACCCTGGCAGCCGAGCGCGAACGCCTGGCGGCAGGGCTGGCAGCCTTCAATTTTTTAACCGTCTACCCTTCAAGCGCAAACTTCATCCTGTGCCGCGTCGCGCCGCAGGTCGACGCCGCCCAACTCCAAGCGGATCTGGCTCAAAAACACGGCATCTTCATCCGCTATTTCAACAAACCCGGCCTGACGGATTGCATTAGAATCTCAGTCGGCAAGCCAGAGCAGACCGACGCGCTGTTGAAGGCGATTGGCGATTGGTAAGCAACGTCGGTTCGAATTCACGTTGAATGGGATTTACTTTGGCCATGACACATTAAACAAATATTCGATCAACTTCGTCCTGAGCGGAGGCCCGCCCGATTCTGCGGGCCGCAGTCGAAGGACATTTCCCTGCAAATCACCCTTTGCCTACGCTGAAAAACGCTCCGCTCCCTTCGACTACGCTCAGGGCGAAAAATCTTAAGGTGACATGGTCAAATTACGAAGCACCAATTACGAGGTTCTTATGCGCACCGCAAAAATCGAACGATCTACGAGCGAAACCCAAATCACCATCGAACTCAACCTGGATGGCTCCGGGCAACACAATATTCACACCGGGGTCGGCTTCCTCGACCACATGCTGACTCAGCTTGCGCTGCACGGCCTGTTCGACCTGACCCTCCACGCCAGCGGCGACCTGCAGATCGACGTGCATCACACCGTCGAGGATGTCGCCCTGGCCCTGGGCGCGGCCTTCGACCAGGCCTTGGGCGACCGCAAGGGAATCGTCCGCATGGCGAGCTTCTACGCGCCGATGGACGAAACCCTGGCCTTTGTGGCGCTCGATTTATCGGGCCGGCCCTACAGCGTGATCGACGCAGAATGGGGCAGCGCCCCGGTCGGGCAGATTCCCACCAGCCTGTTCGCACACTTTCTCGAAAGTTTCGCCGTCACCAGCCGCAGCAACCTGCATGCCCGCCTCCTGTATGGCCGCGACGACCACCACAAAGCCGAAGCCTTGTTCAAAGCCCTGGCGCACGCCCTGGATGGCGCAACAAGGATCGATCCAAGACGCCAGAATGCCGTTCCCAGCACAAAAGGCACTCTCGGCAAAGCAAAATAGGACGCGGATTACACAGATTTGACGGATTTTCACGGATAAATCTTAAGAAATCCGTGCGCCCAAAGGGCTGTCCGCGTAATCCGTGAAATCCGTGTCCAAAAAAGGTTTTTCTCAATGTCTTCATTCACAATTTTCCCTGCAATTGACTTAAGAAACGGCAAAATCGTGCGCCTTGCCCAAGGCGACCCGGCCCGCCAGACCGAATACGGTGACGACCCGCGGAAACAGGCCGAGCAGTTTAAAGCGGCTGGCGCCGAGTGGGTTCACGTCATCAACCTGAGCGGCGCGTTTGGCGAGGAGGCTTCGGCAAACCTGAAAGCCCTGGCAGCGATTGTGAGCGTCGGCTTGAAAGTCGAATTCGGCGGCGGGATTCGAGACCAGCAAACCGTCAAAATCCCGCTTGAAATGGGTGTGGAACGCGTCTTTTTAGGGACGGCCGCCATCCAAAACCCAAAACTGGTCGATTGGGCGCTGGCCCGCTACGGCCCGGGCCGGATCGCCGCTGATATTGGCGTGCGTGATGGGCAGGTGATGGTCAAGGGCTGGCAGGAATCGACGCCGCTGACCCTGCTCGAAGCCGGGCAGCGTTTCAAAGCCCAGGGCCTGGAATGGTGCGTTTTAACGGATGTCCGGCGGGACGGGGTCGGAACCGGCCTGAGTGTGGAGTCGGCTGTCGACTTGCAAACCGTTGCCGGGTTGAGCGTGGTCGCTTCGGGCGGCGTCTCCAGCCTGGAGGATGTCGTCCGCGTTCGCGAGGCCGGGCTGGCGGGTGTCATCATCGGGCGCGCAATTTATGAAGGCAAAATATCGCTGACCGAATTATTCCTCCCTAAAAAAGGATAAAGCCATGCAAACCTCCACAAAAATTATCATTCTGGCCGTTATTACGCTCTTGCTGGGGCTGGGAGTGGCCTGCCTGGGGCTGCTCTTCGACCCGTTCAGCCTGCCCTTTCAGGATTACAACCAAATGCCGCGCGAAATGCAACAGACTTACGAGGCGCGCGCTGCCGTGATGCAAATTGTGCGCCTGGCCGGGTGCGGGGTGGCCGCGCTTGCCTTCCTGGCCCTGCCGCTGGCCTGGCTGGCCGGCAGGAAAAAACAAGCATGATTACGCTGGTGGATTACAAAGCTGGCAACCTGACCTCGGTCCGCCGGGCGTTGACCCGGCTCGGCCTTGACTGCCAGGTCTCTGGCGACCCGGAAACGGTTCGGCGGGCCGAGAAAGTTATCTTCCCTGGGGTCGGGGCCGCTGGCGCGGCGATGGGCGTGCTGCGTGAGCGCGGGCTGGACGCGGCCCTGAAAGAGGCTTTTGCCGCCGGAACGCCAATTTTAGGCATCTGCATCGGCTGTCAGATCATTTTGGAACATTCCGAGGAGGATGACGCTGAATGTCTGGGCTTGTTGGCGGGCAAGACCGTCCGCTTTGGGCAGAACGTGGAATGGAATTCGGCGCTACTCAAAATTCCGCACATGGGCTGGAACGCCGTCAGCGTGCTGAAGCCGCACCCGCTCCTGGCCCATTTGCGGCCCGGCGACGAGTTCTACTTCGTCCACTCTTTTTATCCCCAACCGGCAGACGCAAGCCAAATCTACGCCGTCAGCGACTATGGCGGCGATTTCCCGGCGGCGATTGGCAAAGACAACCTGTTCGCGGTTCAATTCCATACCGAGAAGAGCGGGGGCGTGGGATTAAAAGTATTGGAAAATTTTGCAAATTGGTAAATTTCATTGCGAGGAGGGCGCAGCCCGATGAAGCAATCCCCCCATGCAACGAAAACATCTACACGATTGGAGATTGCTTCGGGCAAGGAACGCCCTCGCAATGACCCGAAATGAGAGAATATTATGCTGAGTAAACGAATCATCTCCTGCCTGGATGTGCGCGACGGCAAACTCGCCAAAAGCATCAAGTTTGTCGACACCCAAGACATCGGCGACCCGCTGGCGAAGGCCAGGGACTATTATGAGCAGGGCCTCGATGAACTGGTATTTTACGACATCACGGCTTCGAGCGACAACCGCGGGATCATGCTGGAGGTCGTCAGCCGGGTGGCCGAGCAGGTTTTTATCCCCTTTTCGGTGGGCGGCGGCCTGCGGACGGTGGAAGATTGCAGCCGGGTTTTGCTGGCCGGGGCAGAGAAAATCAACCTGAACAGCGCGGCGGTCAAAAACCCCGGCCTGATCGGCGAAGCGGCCAAAGCCTTCGGGGCCCAGGCGGTCGTGCTTTCGATGGATGTGCTGCGGGTCCCAGAATCTGCCCAAATCCCAAGCGGGTACGAAATCGTGATCCACGGCGGGCGGACGCCGACCGGGCTGGACGCGATTGGATGGGCCAAACGCGGCCAAAGCCTGGGGGCCGGTGAGCTGGTCGTCAATTCGATTGACGCGGACGGCACAAAGCAGGGCTACGAGCTGACCCTGACGCGCCTGGTGGCCGAGGCGGTCACGATCCCGGTCATTGCCAGCGGCGGCGGTGGGACGCCCGCCCACCTGTACGACGTGCTGACCGAGGCCAAGGCCGATGCCGCGCTGGTGGCGTCGATGCTCCATTATGGCGAGTACACCGTCGGGCAGATCAAGAAATACCTGGCGGCGCGGGGCATTAAAGTCCGAATGCAGAAGGATGAAGGATGAATAGCGAGGGTCTGATCTGGAATGAAAAAGGATTGATTCCCGCGATTGTTCAGGATGCCGCCAGCAAAGATGTGCTAATGATGGCCTGGATGAACGCTGAATCGCTCCGCAAAACGCTTGAAAGCGGCGAAACCTGGTTCTGGAGCCGTTCGCGGGGCGAGTTGTGGCATAAAGGCAGCACAAGCGGCAACACCCAGCGGGTGCTCGAAATCCGCTACGATTGCGACGCGGATGCGCTCCTGGTTTTGGTGAAAGCCAACGGCCCGGCCTGCCATACGGGGTCCGTCAGTTGTTTTTACCGGGTGTTTGGCAGGCAGGAGATTTGAAAGATGCTGATACAATCAGCGAGAAATATTTTGCAACTATTTTATCAACCTTGCATCCAATGAAAAAAAGGAGATTTTATGCCAAAAAAGATACGCCGGACCCCGACGGCCAAGAAACGTCAGATTAACCAGGAGAAGAAAAAGCTGCAAATCGGCTTGATCGTGCTTGCAGTGGCGGCGGTCTTGCTGAGCGCCATTTTCCTGGCAAACCCTGGCGGGCAGGCCAACCAGAGCGGCTTGCCGACCACGGTCAGCACGATGCGCGGGTATGAACTCTACCAGCAACAGGATGTTTTTGTGCTGGATGTGCGCAATCAGGACGAGTGGGACGAATTCCACATTCCAGATACCACTTTGATTCCTTTAAAAGAATTGGCAGGGCGGGTTAACGAAGTTCCCAAGGATGCAAAAATTCTTGTAGTTTGCAATTCAGGCAACCGCTCAGACGAAGGCCGCGATATTTTGAAAAAAGCCGGCTACAGCGACGTGACCAGCATGGACGGAGGCGTTTCCAACTGGAGAGAACTGGGCTACCCGGTTGTGCCATAGATAAGCAGGAATCAAAAACGGCCTGCCAGACTAAAATCTGGCAGGCCGTTTCGATTCAAGAACTAGCGGGATGTTTCGCGCTGCTCCGGCAGGCGCGCAGGCTGGGCCGGGAAGGGCGTGGCGGCGCTGTCGGGTTCGACCGACAGCAAGACGGCCCGAACCGCCAGGCGGTAGTTGTAAGTGTCGAGCCAGGGCACGTAGCCTTCGCAGGTCAGGAGGGTCAACCAGGTGTAACCATCCTGCTTGAGCACGGACAGATCGCGCGGCAGAACGGTGCGAGACTCGCGCACTTCGTAGAGATAGCGATAGCCGTCCGCGTGCAGGATGACCTTGTTGCCCCAGTACAGGCGGCTCAGGTTGCGGAACGGGCCAGGGGTGCCATCGGCCAGGGTGACGTGGGCCGTCAGACCGGTGGTGCCAACGTTGCCGGGCAGGGTGGTTCCGGCCAGGTAGCCAGCCTGGTTGGAGAGCCAGGTCAGGTCCCAGCCGGTGCTTGAAACCGGCACACTCAGGATCGGCAGCGACAAGCCCAGGTCTGGGATTTCGAGCCATGCCCCACCCAAAAGGGCAGTGTAGGCCTTGTCCGCAGGTTGAGCCGGCAGGGCAGTCAGACGACCGGGCGCGAAGCCAGTGGCAGGCAAGGACGGAACCGTGATAGAGACGGACGAGGAGGTGCCGTAGTTGTTGACCCCATTGGCAGCAGGCGGGTCGTAGTAACGCTCGGTCGAGTAATCGTTGTAGGGCGATTGTTCGATCGGCGCGCCGCCCAGGCCGGGATCAATCGGCAGGCTGGTCCAGGCCAGGTCGGCGGTGTTGACCACCGGGGCCGGGCCGACAAAGGTTGCCTGGAAAGTCAGCAGGGCCGTTGCATTGAGCGGGAAAACATTCCAGACAAAGGTCAGGCTGGTGCCGACGTAATCGATCAGATCCGGGGCCAAACCGGTCGTGGAGACTGTCCCGGGAATGAAGGCCAGGCCAGGCGGCAGGACATCGGTCACAACCACATCAAAGGCGTCGGCGGTACTCTCGAGGGTGTGAGCAATATCGAGGCTGAAGGTGATGGTGGCTCCGTAGGGGGCAACCGTCGGGGTGGCGTCCTTCACAATCGACATCTGCGGTTCGACGATTTCGAGCGGCGGGGCAACCGCGCTGAGTGAGCCGCCGTACCAGGTCCACAAGACCGTGTTGTTTAAGCCGCCGACACCATTCACATTTGCCGGAATGTTGAGAACAACCACTTCGTATTCGACGAGCAGGCGGATATCGCTGCTGCTGCTGTTGCTGACACTGCCCAGATCAAACTGGATGCGCCGGCCCTGATTAATCTGGCCGGGGTCGCCAATCGGTTCGACAGCGACGGTCGGGTTGGTTGGGTCGTTGCAGGCATCCCCAAAACCGCCAGGCAGGGTGGTGGTCAGGCTGCCCGGGTCGATCCGCACGCAGCGCACAAAGGCCAGGCCGCTGTCCAGCACGTCCAGGGCGCGCAGGTTCGTCAGGGTGCTCGAAGCCGGGACATCGATGCTGATCTGGTAGGTGACGATTTCGCCAATCGCAACGTTCGGCAGGGTTGTGGTCGGTTCGTTGGTATCGAGGATGGATTTGCCATTGTTGACATCAATCAGAATCAGGTCGGTATCATCGGCGCTGTCGCTTAGCCCGGTATTTGTGTCTTCGACGGAGACCGTATTGGTCAGGCTGCCACCCGTCGGAAGGCTCGGGTCAACCTGCGCCGTGACGGTAAAGGTGGTATTGGCACCCAGGGCCAGGCTGACGCCCGTCCAGGTGATGGTTCCGCCCGCGCTGCCAGGCGCGGGAGCCGTTGTCGGAACAGGCGTTGCGCTCTGGTAGCTTAGCTCTGGCGGGAGAATATCTGTAACCGTAATGCTGGTCAGATCCACTGCGCCGGGGTTGGTCAACTGGATGGTGTAGGTGATGAGCGAGCCAGGGGCAACGATTGTCAGGCCGTCGTCTTTGGTGATTGTGAGCGAGGCTGGCTGGTCGACATCGTCCGCACTGTTGTTGTCAGGAGTGGGATCTGTATAACCCGTGGGCGGCGCAATTGTGACTGTATTGGTTAGGAGGCCGGTTGCGCTTGCCGCAAGATTGGCAGTGACGGTATAGGTGATGCTGCCACCGACAGGCAAATTGACCGTATCAGAGAAGTCGGCAGAACCGGTGTAAGGATCGCAGCCGTTCGCGCCGCCCGCCTGGCTGGTACAAACCCAACTCCACGAATCGATTTGGGTCGGCAGGGTGTCTGTGACGGTTGCGCCGACGACATCGCTCGGCCCGCCATTGCTGACCACGATCGTGTAGGTCAGTGTGCCGCCTGCCAGGTAGAAGTCCTGTCCGTCGCTTTTGGTGACGCTAAGGTCAACAAGCGGGTTCTGCGTGTCTGTATCGTCGTCCGTATTATTGGCGGGGGTCGGGTCCATCACCCCGGTGGGGGCCGCAACGGTGGCGGTGTTGGTCAGATCGCCGGTGGCGGAGGAAAGCACCTGGGCCACGACGGTGTAGGTGATGCTCGAACCGGACGGCATGTTGACCGTGTCGTTGAAATCGGTCGTGATCGAACCAGCCGATCCGGCGCAGGTTGCGCCGCCGCTGGACGTGCAGGTCCAGGTCCAGGAGCCAATCTGGGCCGGCCGCGCGTCGCTGACGGTTGCGCCGCTGACATCGCTCGGCCCGGCGTTGTTGACCACGATCGTGTAGGTCAGGTTCGCGCCTGGCACGTATGAAGTCACGCCATCATCTTTGGTGATGCTCAAGTCCGCCTGGCTATCCTGCGTGTCTGTATCGTCGTCCGTATTATTG
>JAVEWN010000024.1:29788-36132 GCA_034004515.1 Anaerolineales bacterium
GCGCAGGTTGCGCCGCCGGTGGTCACGCAGGTCCAGGTCCAGGAGCCAATCTGGGCCGGCCGCGCGTCGCTGACGGTTGCGCCGCTGACATCGCTCGGCCCGGCGTTGTTGACCACGATCGTGTAGGTCAGGCTCGCGCCTGGCACGTATGAAGTCACGCCATCATCTTTGGTGATGCTCAAGTCCGCCTGGCTATCCTGCGTGTCTGTATCGTCGTCCGTATTATTGGCGGGGGTCGGGTCCGTCACCCCGGCGGGCAGTGAAACGGTGGCGGTGTTGAGCAGATCGCCGGTGGCGGAGGAAAGCACCTGGGCCACGACGGTGTAGGTGATGCTCGAACCGGACGGCATGTTGACCGTCTCGTTGAAATCGGTCGTAATCGAACCAGCCGATCCCGCGCAGGTTGCGCCGCCGGTGGTCACGCAGGTCCAGGTCCAGGAGCCAATCTGGGCCGGCCGCGCGTCGCTGACGATTGCGCCGCTGACATCGCTCGGCCCGGCGTTGTTGACCAGGATCGTGTAGGTCAGGCTCGCGCCGGGGGTGTAGGTCGCCACGCCATCATCTTTGGTGATGCTCAAGTCCGCCTGGCTGGCCTGCGTATCTGTATCGTCGTCCGTATTATTGGCGGGGGTCGGGTCCGTTATACCGGCGGGCGGTGAAACGGTGGCGATGTTGGTCAGCGCGCCGGTGGCGGAGGAAAGCACCTGGGCCACGACGGTGTAGGTAATGGTCGAACCAGACGGCATGTTGACCGTCTCGTTGAAATCGGTCGCGATCGAACCAGCCGATCCGGCGCAGGTTGCGCCGCCGGTGGTCACGCAGGTCCAGGCCCAGGAGCCAATCTGGGCCGGCAAGGTATCGCTGACAGTTGCGCCGATGACATCGCTCGGCCCGGCGTTGCTGACCACGATCGTGTAGGTCAGGCTCGCGCCTGGGGCGTAGTTCGTCCCGCCATCGTCCTTGGTGATGCTGAGGTCCGCCATTTTCAAGACGCCGAAATCGACCCGGAATTCGGTCGTCAGACCCTGGTTGTGGTCGAAGGTCTGTTCGGCCTGCGGGGTCAGCGCGAAAATGGCGCTTTGGATGTAACCGCCGCCAGCCAGGCTGCCGACTTCAGAACCGTTATCGTCCGAATCGGTCTGGTCGCCATCGGGGTTGGGAGCGGGTTCGTAAGGCGCGCCTGTGCCACCTGTGCTGGAATAGTAATTTTGCAACACGGCAGAAGCGCTAAAGTTGGTTTGCGGCAGGCGGACGATGTAGCTGCCCCGCGGCAAACCCGTGAAGGTGTAAAGACCCGCATCTGGGCCAACCGTTTGAGTCGTGGTCGTGCCAAGTAAAAGCAAGCCATCTGCCGACCACAATTCAACGAACACGCCGTCAATACCCGCTTCAGCCCCATCCAGCAGGCCGCTATTATCGATGTCCTGCCAGACCTGGTTACCAAGCTGAATGGTATAGAAGCCAAAGTCGACGGTCATGTTGGCGCGGGCATCCGGCTGTTCGCCCTGGCCGACGGGAGGCGTGCCGCCTTGCAGGTCGCTCTCGCCGGTCGGTTCGGCAGGCAGGCCGCCAAGCGTAACCGGCTGGGAAACCACCGCACCGCTTAGGGAGCGGCTGCCGTTGTCATCCGAGTCGAGATCATTATCCGGGTCGGGCGCGCCAACTTCAGCGAGTAAGCCGTCGTTATTGCGGCTCGCGCCAGAAGACCAGTAGCCTTCCAAGACATCGCTTACGGCGAAGTTTGAGGCTGGGATAACAACGACATACTCGCCGGCAGGCAGATAGTCAAACAGATAGTAGCCGCCATTGGTAGTTAGATCGCTGCGCGGCGTGACGCCATCCAGTTCAAAAACGGGCGCGCCGGGGTTGCCAGTCCCATCATCGTAATACAGCTCTACCTGGACGCCATCCACGCCAACTTCCGCGCCAAAGTCGATTTGGCGGTTATTGTCCGTATCGAACCAGACCCGGTTGCCGAGGCTGTAATACACCAGAGCGCCGGTTTCCGTGTCGCTGTCGCTGTAATCATTGACGCCGCCGGAACCATCGCGCTCGCCGCCTTCCGCGCCGGGGTTATTATCGCCAGATTGTGAAGTCCAGGTGGTGCTGGCGGTGTTCGTGACCGTATCGTTGGCAGTCAGGAAGGGCGCGGTAGGCGGACTGTTAACTGTTACCTGGTATGTGAGATTAAGTGTTGTGCCAAGCGGAACAGAGAGACAGCTCCAGGTCAGGTTGGGCGCGACAGCGCTGGCGACACAGCTTCCCGCAGTGGTGATGGAGGCCGGAACATAGGTCAAACCGGCCGGGATGGTATCGCTTACGACAACATCGTGGGCATCAGCCGCGCTGAGATTGGCGGCCAGGTTTTCAAGGCTAAGCGTAAAAGTAACGGTCTGGCCGTAAACCCAGGCGGTAGTATCGGCTGTTTTCTGAATGGTGAGAACGGGTTCGAGCAGGCTGATGGTCGTGGAATCGCTGGCAGAGCCACCGGTCCAGGTAACGTTGGCAGTGTTGGTGAGGACCGTTCCGTTCTGGTTGCCGGCAACGTTCAAGACCCGCGCCACAACCTGCACCAGGAAGGCGTTGTTGGTGATGTTGTTGTCATCGGTCGTGGTGGTATCGCCAAAGAGCAAAGTCAGGTCGCCGCCAGAACCGCTGGGGACGGTGAAGGTGGCAACAGGCAATGTGCCGTTGAAGTCTGCCGCCAGGATAGCGCCGCTCGAGGCTGCCGCGGTGATGACCTGGTGGCTGACGTATTCCAAGCCGGGCGGTAAGTCATCCACCACCTGCAAAGCAGGCGTAAGACCTTCGGGCAGGGTGACGCGGATATTAAACGTGACCAGATCCCCAATGACGTACTGGCTGGGGACGGGATCGAGTTTATCGACGAGGGGATTGCTCAAGGTCAGCGGCGCGCTGGAACTTGAGACGTAATCATTGAGAGTGGGGCTGCCGGAGCCATCGCGTTCACCATTCCCAGCGCCAGAGCCGCCGGGGGTATCAGACCCGGTCAGGTTGCCGACTGTGCCGGTGCCGGGCAGGGACGTATATCCAAGCGTGGCTGTATTCGGGATGGTATAACCGGCCGGAGCAGTAGCTGCCACCGTGCCAGTGATCGTCAGGGTGATGGTTTGGCCGGGATCGAGACAGGTGGCGGTAAAGGTCAGGCTGTTTCCTGCAAAGACTCCGCCGTTGTGGCTGAAGGCGGTCACGCTGGCGCCGTTGCCGGTGCAAGTTGCCCCCTGGGTGGGGACAACGCCAGAGACGGCCAGCCCGGTCAGGTTGGCGTCAAAGTTATCGACCAGGTTGAGCTCGAAGGCGGTCGCGCGGTTGACGCCGGAGGCGGATGTAATGGCAAGGGTATAGGTAACGCTATCGCCAGCATCGCGCGTTGGGTCAATGACGGCTGTCTTGGCAAGGGTAAGGGCAGGCTCGGCGATTGTGACCTGAACCGAGTTTGAGTTGAGCCCGTTCTGGGTTCCGTTGATGAAAACGCTGAAGGTGTTGTTGCGGTTCTCCCCGGCGTCGTTGCTGCCCGCGGCGGTGTTATCCACGAGCGCGTTGAATTCAACGATGACGTACTCCGCGTCAGCGTCACTGTCGTTGTTGGTCAGTGTGCCGAGCTTGAAGAAGGGGCGTGTGCCAGTGGTAAAAGTATCGGGGTCATCGGTGATTAAATTGGATGAACCAGCATTCTGATCGGGCAGGACAAAAGCAGGTGTGACCGGCGGCGTCGTGGGGTTATTGCCGTTTACCCAGGGAGCTGTGCCAAAGGAGCCGCTGCCCAACCCCAGGCCGAGTGTATCGCCGGTCGGATTGCTAGAAGCAATCGGGGTGCCGTTGGAAAGCAAGGCCAGGCGGGCAGTACCGTCATCGAGGTACGTCAGGCCAGGGGGCAGATTATCCCGTATCTGGAAATTGGCGCTGGTGCCTTCAGGAAGTTGTACCACCAGGCGGTAGCGCACAATTTCGCCAATGGCTACGCGCGGCGTGCCGGTGGACAATTCAGACGTGAAAACCAGGGATTTTTGGGGCTGGACACTGCTGATCGTAACAGCGGCAGAACCCTGGCTGGCATAATCGTCAACGCCCCCTGCGCCAGTGCGCTCCTCAGAGACCACACCAGATAGGCTTGTCCATTGGGTGATGGCAGTGTTTGTAATCACCTGTCCGGGCGCGGCGGAGTAGCCGATCGTGGCATCGAAAGTGATAACACAGGATTCTCCCGGCTGGAACAGGCCGCCGCTGGCGCTGAGCGTGGGCGCACCCGCGTCGCTCAGGGTGAGCGGCATCGAGGCAGTACACAGGCCCAGGGCCAGGGTGGCGGGGGCGTAGGTCAGCGCGGCGGGGAGCGTATCGCTCCAGGTCACGTCGTAGGCGGTGGTGGAAGCGCTGGCCGGGTTGCTGAGAGTAACCGTGAAGGTGACGGTATCGCCGGCGTCGGCCGTGGCCGGAGAAACGCTCTTGACAGTATTAATCACCGGCTCAATAATGGTGACATTCGGTGCTGAGACTGCCGGGAGGCTATCACCCGTCCAGGACAGCGCGGCGGAGTTGTTGCGCAGCTCGCCGGACTGGTTGCCCACAACATTTAGAACAACAGCGCGATAGGTGATGGTGATGGTTTCATCCACGTTGTTATCGCGGTTGGTGTTGACCATATCGCCAAAATCGAACGTGATTTGGCGGCCAGCCTGCCCGCCAAAGGCTGAAACCAGCGGGTTGCTGCCGGGGGCTGTCCCAGCCGTACAATTGGTGCAGCTGCCGCCCGCGACAAAGGTCATGACACTACTGTAAACGCCATCATCCCCGCTGCCTGCGCCATCCGTATCCGGGTTTGAGAGCGTGATGGAAGAAAGGTCGACAAATGCCAACCCGGCGTCGAGCGTATCCACAATTTGGGCCGCGGGCAGGCTGCCTTCGGGGAGGGTGAGGCTGAGGGTGTAAGTAAGCAGTTCGCCAATTACAACCTGGGTGCTGCTGTTTTGGAGGTTGTCTAATCCAGTACCCACCAGGGTTTTGGTCAGCAGCGGGTCAGCAGTCGTGACGGTAGCGTCATCGGAAATGGGCTGCGGCAGGAAGCTGGGGCCGCCTTCAGAGCCGGAGTAGCTTTCCAGCGTAGCCGTGTTGAGATAAGTACCCGGGACAACATTGCTGAGCAGGCGCAAATCGTAGGTGATCACGATGACGTTGTTGCCGCTGACCGGATCATACGCCGCGGCAGCCCCGCTGCCCGATGGGTCTACCAGTTTGATGCCAGCCCCAAACAGGTCACCCGCTGTGCCGGTGTATGGGATCGACGGCCCTAAGCCATTGCCATAATAAATTTGCAGGTTGAGGCTGGTGGGGTCGCCAAGCGTGGGAAACTCAAACCCGGCGGCGTCAAAGCTATCGCGAATGGCAATATCGAACGCGCCGTTGATGCCGGAACCTTCGTTGACCAGGAAAATGGCAAATGTCACCAGGTCGCCCGCATCCAGCCCGCTCAGATTGCTGTCGATCGGGGTGGCATTCAACAGGTTTGAGTTAATCGTCCCGCTCCAGCGCACCGCACCCGACCCGGGGGGCGTGAACGCGATTGGCAGAGCCGGCGTGAAGGTCGGCGCAAGGGCATTGGTGGCCACCGCGCTCTTGGTAATCGTCATCACCGGCGCGGTGAAAGTAATTTCGACAATCGCGGCCGATTCGCCAGGGTCGCCGTTGGTTGAGCCTTCGGTCGCGTAGGCCTGGTTGGTCAGGTGCATGTTGTCTGCAAAGGGGTCATCTTCCACAGTCACCGTAAAAAGCAGGTCAATGGTTGAAGGCTGGTTGGAGGTCGAGTCGTAGTTTCCATACGTCCAGCGCACCCAGTTGCTCGAACCATTATTCGTCAGCGCGGGATTAACCGCGCCCGGTAATGAATGATATGTATCTGACGGGCCAAGACAGGACTGGCCCGCCGTTGGAACGCCGCAGACAGTATTATTATGCCCGGTTACTTGAACTTGAGTCGCGCTAAAGGTTGGCAGGGGCAGGTAGTCTGTTAAAACCAGGGCTTCGAAATCGCTGGTGGTGAGGGTGTAGGTCAGCCGAAACGTAACCGTATCGCCTGAAGCCACGCGCACCGGTGAAGGCGCAGGATTGACGCCGTTAACCGCGTAGACTTGCTTGCTGAGCGTGCCGCGCTCAATCGTAACACTTGCGGCAGAGCCATCCGCTTCCGTAGATCCGGTAGGTGTGGCGGCATCGCTGGTGGAGAGAATGCGGCCGGCAACCGACTCAATGTTATTCAATACGTCGCCCTGGTCGACACTGGCGTCGCCAGACGGGAAGGTATCGCTGAAGTTTTCCTGGATGACAGTCCG
>JAVEWN010000132.1:0-7491 GCA_034004515.1 Anaerolineales bacterium
CTTCGATGACAGCGGCGGCAGTTTCATCGCAGGAGGTTTCAATGGCTAGTAAACGCATTTTTATCAATTCTTGAGAATTTCGATAACTTTTTGGGTGACTTGCCCCATTACGTCTGATTTCAGTCTACCAATTTTGTAGAGTACGATCCGGCTGGCGGCGGTGAAAAGGCGATTCGGGCGGATAAAACTTTCCTGATTAAGTGGACGCGTGGCAAAATCATCGCTTGCAAGCGGCAAAGCATAAGCATCTGATTTTGCTTTGCTCGTGATTTGACAAAGAATGACATCGTCCCGGGAAAGAGAAGCCACAACAAGCGCGGGGCGTTTTTTATTGTTACTCAGGTCTGAAAATGGACAAGGAATGACGAGAACATCCCCCTTTATAAATTGGCCCATGCTTTATCCTCTTCCGGAGTGTCCCAATCTTGTTGCAGCACCATTTCGGATGCAATCATGGTGTCTGGCAGGTAGGATTCACCTTCTTCGTTGAGAACGCAGGTTGGCTTCTTGCCTCGCTCTATCAGAAAATTGACGAAATCATAGACTTCGACCAATTTTTCTGCTGGTAATTGGTGCAGACGCCGGGTAATGCTGGGAATGTTTACTGTTTCCATGAGTTTCCTTAAATCACTCGTCCGAGATACGACGTGCGCTCCCTGACGAGGAAGCATACTGCCCGGACGGCCGTCCGCTGTGACGCGGGGCAGCCGCAAAACGTTCCACGTCCCGGCGGCGGATGGCCCAATCGCGGCCCATTTTCTGAGCAAGCAGTTTCCCATCCGAGCAGTAACGACGAACCATGGCCACGCTTAAGCCCAGCTGGTGAGCGGCTTCGTTGACGGTCAGCAAGCGCCCCTGCGCAGGTGGAACCTGCCGGCCAAGGTCTTGGGCCGTCTCGATCCACTCCCGGATGATCTGCTCCGCATTGGAAATTGCCTCCTGGCGGGTTTTTCCATCTGCCATGCAGCCGGGCAATTCTGGGACTTCGACAAGAAAGGTTCGGTCTTCATCGCTCCAATAGAGGAGCATTTGGTATTCCTGGTCTTTCATCACTCTTCCTCGCTCAATCGGTACTTGCGCAACAAATTCCTGGCTTGTTTGACCTGATAGGGCTTGGCAAGCGAACCGCTGGGTTGCGAATTGATGATTTCGATCATTCCCTCGCGTGTGAAAATGTAATGGCCGCCCCGAACACGCAAGGCAAACCCCAAGCGTTGCAGCAGGGTACATAGTTCATCAAAAGCGATTCCGGTATCGGCTTGTGCGCTCATCAAACGCTTTGGGAATTTTTGATGTTTGGTTATAAAAATATAGCGCAAGCGATACTATTTTGCAAAGATTATTTTTCCCACTTCTTCATTTCCAACACAAAATCATACGGGTATTCGGCCAGCAGTTCGATCTTGCCTTCGGGGTTCATCCAGTACGAGTCTTCGATCCGAAACCCCATGCCGCGCTCAGGATAGTACAGGCCGGGTTCGATGGTGAAAACCACGCCGGGTTTGAGCAGGTTGTCGTCATCGGCGGCCAGGCCGCTCCAGGGGCGCTCGTGGATGTTCAGGCCGAGGCCGTGTCCCAGACTGTGGACGTAGCCTTGCAGCGGGGCTTTCTGGCTGCGCGGGGTGGGATGGCCGTCTTTTTCAAAGATGTCGCAGGTCAGGGATTGGTAATCCTTGAATTTGGCGTTCATATCCAGGTTTTCGACGACGCGCTCGTAGGCATTCTTCACCTGGTCGTAGAGTTGCTGCGCTTCGGGCGTGGCGTAGCCCAGGCTCCAGGTGCGGGTGAAATCGTAGAAGTAACCGCCGCCGTTTTCCTGCGGATAAATGTCAAAGACGATGGTCTGGCCGAGTTTGACTTCATCCAGCGGGTTGCCCTGCGAGTGCGGGACACCGGCATCCTTGCCAATTGCCAGGATGTAACCCTCGCTCGGGGTCGCGCCGCGTTCGGCCAGCCACAGGTTGATTTTTTCTTTCAGGTCGCCAATCGTCAGCGGCGAACCGTCTTCTTTCAACAGGACTTGATCGCCCCGCACGTCGCGTCCTTGCAGATAGGCAGCCGTCAGGCCGACGACCTCGGTCGTAATTTTGCCCATGCGCCGGATGCGGGCGACTTCGTCGGGGCTTTTGGTTTCCATCGCGAGCATGAAAATCGAATTATCGCGCGTTTCGCCGATCAATTTTACGGTGGGCATCAGGCGTTGGAAGTGGGCCAGCATCGCGAACAGGCTGCTCAGGTCGCTGAAGCCGTACAGACCCACCTGGCCGTTGACTCCCAAATCCTCGAACATGCGTTGCAGGCGCATGGCGCTCGTCAGGGCGCTGTCGCCGCCCGTGATCTTGAGCATTTCAGACCAGGGATATTCGCTGTACAGGCGGACGGTCAGCCCGCTTTTGGCGGCTTCATCCCGTTCCATGTCGTTGCAGAACAGAACGGCTTTTTCGCCGCGTTTTTTGATGAGCGTGGCCGCGCTGACGTGTCCGCCGCCGGTCAGATAGGTCATGGGCGGGTTATTTTCGGCGTTGCCAAAGACGAGCAGGGCATCGAGCTTCTTTTGGGCCATCAGGGCATCAAGGTCAGATTTCATGGGGTCTCCGGGAAAAGAGGATATGGAACAAAGATTTTACAGATTGGGCGGATTTACATGGAGTTTTTTGAAAAGCCTGTGCGCATCTGTCAAATCCGCACAATCCGTGTCCTATTCAGGTTTTTAAAGCAATTGTCTGAGCGCTTCCACCACCAGCGCATCCTGCTCTGGCAAAACGGTGCGCGGGTCGAGCAGGACCTGGTCGTTCTCGGTGCGGGCGATGATGGCCGGGTTTTGTTGACGCAGTTTTGCCAAAAAGGCATCGGGTTTGGGGATATTGAGGCTTAATACGTAGGTCGGCAGGTTCTCACCCGGCAGCGATCCGCCGCCGATGGTTGATTCCGCTGGAACGACCGACATCCTGAGCGAAGTCGAAGGACCTGTTTCCTGTTTCCAAGATTCGGCCCGGGCTTTGAGCGATTCCGGCGTCTGGGCAATCATCCGCCAGATCGGGATTTCTGTCTCCGCTTCGTCTTTCAGGTAATGAAGCAGGGTGGCCGTGATGCCGGCCAGGCAGGTTTTGTCGGCCCGGACCGCCCTTGCCAGCGGATGTTTTTTGATTTTATCGAGCAGGGTCTTTTTGCCGACGATGATGCCGGCCTGCGGGCCGCCGAGCAGTTTATCTCCAGAGAAGGTGACGACATCCGCCCCGGCTGCGAGCGACTCAAGGATGGTCGGTTCGTGGCTCAGGCCGTATTTTTCGACGTTGAAAAATGTCCCGGAGCCGAGGTCGTCGATCACGAGCGCGTTGTGGGCGTGGGCGGTTTCGCAGATGTCTTTCAGGGAGGGTTCTTCGGTGAAGCCGACGATCCGAAAGTTGGAGCGGTGGGCGCGGATCACAAGCGAGGGTTTAACGGAAACGGATTGATCCAGGGCTTCTTCATAATCGCGCAGGTGAACCTTGTTGGTGCTGCCCACCTCGACCAGTTTGGCCCCGCTCTGCTTCATCACATCCGGGATGCGGAAGGAGCCGCCGATTTCGATCATCTGTCCGCGGGCGATGATGGCCCGTTTGCGGTTGGCGAGGGCCGAGAGCGTCAGCAGGACGGCGGCGGCGTTGTTGTTGACGACGACCGCCGCTTCGGCCCCCGTCAGGCGCTGCAAAACGGCTTCGGCGTGGACGAGACGCGAGCCGCGTTTGCCGGTTTTCAGGTCAAATTCGAGGCTGGAGTAGCCCGCTGAAACGGCCTGGATGGCCTCGATTGCGGCCCGGCTGAGGGGGGCGCGCCCAAGGTTGGTGTGGATGATGACGCCTGTCGCGTTGATGACCGGCTCGAGCGTGGAGCGCGTCCAGCTTGCGAGACGGGAAGCGGCCCCGCCCAGGATTTGCTGGTTTGACGGAACATCTGCCCCAGCCTGGACATCCGCCCGAATCGTTTGCAAGGTTTCACGAAGGGCCTGGGTCACGAGCGGGCGGCCATAGGCGCGGATGAGTTCTGGCGCGTTTTGGAGCAATCCTTCGACCGGGGGGATGTTACGGAGCGTCATCGTGGTCGCTGGTTTCTGGGGCGGCGGGTTGGGCGGGCTGGGCCGCCGTGTCGCTCCAGCGAATGATGTATTCAATAATAATAATGCCGACCGCCAGCCAGAGACCGAGCGAAAAATTGAGAATCCGCCCCAGTTGCAGCCACGACATGCCTGCGCCGTAGACCCCAACCCAGATCGATTCGCGCAGGACGGTGGCCGGGCGCAGGTTGGTGGAGAAGGTGTTGTTGATGAAGTAGACGATTGGCATGGCTGTGCCGGTCAGGGCAATCACGATCAGGGCGAAGAAGCCCCAGCGCGGCCAGAGGCTGGGCAGGGTGTAGTTGGTGATGAAGGCCAACCCGCCCCAGCCGCCCAGAATCATGAGCAGGGTGGGGACGAGGAAACGGCGATAGGCAAATTGTGGTTTTGGTTCAGGCGCGGCATCCATGCCTGCGATTATACCTTTTCAGGGCGCGGATTTTACGGAGTTTCGCGGCAATTTTGCCGTTTTTGGGGGGAACGGGCGGGAGCATACTTCGCGCTCCGCATTACTGCCATTCTTACGGGTTTTTTTGGATATCGTCAGGCACATTCTGGTAAACGTAGTAGGTCAGCCAATTGGTGTAAAAAAGGTTGGCATGTGAACGCCAGAGCACAAAAGGCGGCTGGCTGGGGTCGTCGTTGGGGTAATAGTTGCGTGGCGGGGCAATCGACAGGCCTTTGCCTGCGTCGCGGTCGTACTCGGTTTTGAGGGTTTGCGGATCGTATTCAGGGTGGCCGGTGACGTAAAACTGACGCCGATTTTTGGATGCGACGATATAAAGCCCCGCTTCGGGCGATTCGGCGAGAATATCGACTTCGGCGACCTGTTCGATGTCGCTGCGCCGGATTTCGGTGTGGCGCGAGTGTGGGGCGTAGAAGATGTCGTCGAACCCGCGCAGGATCGGTTCGTTCGCGAATTGGGCGGTGTGCGGAAAGACCCCAAACATCTTGGTGGGCAGTTCGTATTTGGGGATGCGGTAGCGGTGGTACAGCCCAGCCTGGGCCGCCCAGCAGATCTGAAAAGTGGAGCGAACGTTTTGCTCGCTCCAGTCGAAGACCTCTTGCAGTTCGCGCCAGTAATCGACTTCTTCAAAAGAGAGCAGTTCGACCGGCGCGCCGGTGATGATCAACCCGTCAAATTTCTGGTGGAAGACCGCCCGCGGTGCACAGTAATGTTCAAGCAGGTGCTGCTGCGGCGTATTTTTTGCGTTATGCGTGCGCGGGGTGAGCAGGGTGATTTCGACCTCCAAAGGCGAATTGCCCAACACGCGCAGAAGTTGGGTTTCGGTGGCGATTTTGGTCGGCATCAGGTTCAGGATGGCGACCCGCAGCGGGCGCATCTCCTGGCGTCTGGCGCGGCCTTCGTCCATGACGAAGATATTCTCGCTTTCGAGGCTGGTTTTGGCTGGCAGGGTCGAGGGGAGGATGACGGGCATGGCGATCCTAAAGGATGAAGGATGAATTATAAAGGGTGAAAGGGAAAAAGGATGAAGGATGTTAGCGATTTTGGCTTTTCATCCTTCATCCTTCTGAACTCAGCCTTTACGCGTTAAGCGCCTGACCCAGATCCCACAAAATATCGTCGATGTCTTCGAGGCCGATGCTCAGGCGGACGAAGTCGGGGCTGACCCCGGCCCTGTTTTGCTGTTCGGCGCTCAACTGGCTGTGGGTGGTGGTGGCGGGGTGAATCGCGAGACTCTTGGCGTCGCCGACGTTGGCCAGGTGGCTGAAGAGCTGCAGGCTTTCGATGAACGTTTTGCCCGCTTGCGGGCCGCCTTTGACGCCAAAACCGAGAATGGCGCCCGCGCCTTTCGGCAGGTAACGTTGGGCGCGTTCATAGTCCGGGTGGCTTTTTAGACCGGGATATTTAACCCAGCTGACCCTGGGATGCTTCTCAAGATATTCTGCCACTGCCTGGGTATTCTGGACGTGCCGCTCCATACGCAGCGAGAGCGTTTCCAGGCCGAGCAGGGTTTGCCAGGCGTTGAACGGCGACTGGCAGCCGCCCAGGTCACGCAGAACCTGGACGCGGGCTTTGATGGCGAAAGGCGGCAGCCCGGCGGCCAGTAGATCGGCATAGACCAGGCCGTGATAGGAAGGGTCGGGCGTGGTGAAATTGTTGAAGCGTCCGCTGCTCCAATCAAAGCTGCCGCCATCGACGATGATTCCGCCGATGCTGGTTCCATTTCCAGCGATAAATTTGGTGGTGCTGTGGACGATTACATCCGCGCCCCATTCAAACGGGCGAAACAAATAGGGCGTGGCGAAAGTATTATCAATCAGCAGGACGATCTTGTGTTTTTGGGCAATTTCGGCCACTTCTTCAATTGGGAAAACGGTAATGTCCGGGTTGCCCAAGGTTTCGCCATAGATGATTTTGGTGTTGGGCTGGATGGCTTTCTCAAACGCTTCGGGCTGGGCCGGGTCGACAAAGGTTACGTCGATGCCCAGCCGGGGCAGGGTGTATTTGAACTGGTTAAACGTCCCGCCATATAAGCGGCTGGACGAGATGATGTGGTCTCCGGCCTCGCAGACCGTCAGAATGGCCTGGGCCTGGGCGGCGTGTCCGCTGCTGGCGGCCAGGGCGGCCGCTCCACCTTCCAGGCTGGCGAGTCGCTGTTCGAGGACATCCGTGGTCGGGTTCATCAGGCGCGTGTAAATATTGCCAAGTTCCTTCAGCGCGAATAAGTTGGCAGCGTGTTCCGTATTCTTGAACTGGTAGCTGGTCGTCTGGTAGAGTGGGACGGCGCGCGAGCCGGTGGTCGGGTCGGGGCTGTAGCCAGCGTGCAGTTGACGGGTCGAAAATCCTTGCGGGCGGGTCTGGGGGGGCATGTTCTCTCTCCTTGAATGAGGTTGGTTGAAGTAAACCAGGCGGATTTGGCAATCCGGCGGCTGGGCAAATAAAAAGCGGCGGACAGTCTCGCGCAAACTTGTTGTCTGCGGGAAGACTGTCCGCCGCCTGGCGGGCGTCCCTATCGGACGCGTTCGGATTAAGCGATTCGCTCAAGCTCCACGGCGGTGGGAACAGCCCCCGCCTGGGGCATGGACATGGGTAGGTGACAGAAGAGTTTTTGTTTCATCAGTTGTTCGCCTTCAAGATTTCGCGCTATTATAAGGATTGTTGGCAAGTTGTCAAGACAAAAACCGAAATTGGGCAGGGCGATTGCATCTAAATCCAGGTCTTGCTGTGATTTTGCAGATTCGCCAACGGGCTACTCGCATGGTGGACTACCCGCAGGGTGCTTCACAAAAGCCCTGGCTCATTACATGGAAGCCCCTTTGGGGCTAAAAGTACCAGTCCGAAGGACTTTCATGCCATGAGTAGCGGCTTTAGCCGCGCCGATACCGGCAAAAATTGATGATTTTCAACAAAAAAATTAGATGCGTTTGCCCTG
>JAVEWN010000025.1:0-35903 GCA_034004515.1 Anaerolineales bacterium
GCTCATAGATATTCCTTGTTCTGTAAGAAAGTCCCATGAGCATACCAATGATATGAAATTTGGTAAGGTTCGTTTTTTAGGCCGTTTTTTCTATCTCGGCCACTATTTGCACAAAAGTTACGCTAGGCCTCAAGCCGGGCGGAATTATGATCCTGTTCCTGCTGGAAGGCACGCTGATTGGCGTGCTGGGCGCTGTGCTGGGCGCTATTTTGGGAACGCTGATTAACGGCGCGCTGGCCTATTATGGCATCGACTATGGCGGCTTCGCAGACCTGACCGAATATACCGCCCTGATCAGCGGCCGCATTTATTCGCAGATGGTTCCGCTCAAAATCTTGCAGCATGGCTTAACCGTGATGCTGATCGCCACCCTGGCGGCCTTCCTGCCCGCGCGGGACGCCTCCAGCCGCGAACCGGCCGCCGCGCTCCACCATGTATAGGAGGCAGAAACCATGCTAAACCTCTTCAAAATGGCCTTTCGCAACCTCGGACGCCACCGCCGCCGCTCGCTGCTCTCAGCCCTGGCGCTCTCCGTCTCGCTGGCCCTGCTGCTCTTTATGGCGGCTTTTTTCAAAGGCGAGATGCGCACATCCATGGAAGACACCCTCAAACTGGACAGTGGACATCTCCAGGTGCGCGCCGCAGCCTACGATCCCGCAAAACTAAGCGTCGCCTGGGAGTATCTGATCGAGAACCCGGCCCAGGTTGCCGCCCAGATTGCCACGCTCGAACAGGTCAAATTTGCTACCCCGCGCCTGATTGCCAGCGGAATTGTCTCCGTCCGAGACGAATCGACCGGAGTCCAGATCATGGGAATCGACCCGGCTTCAGACGCCAACGCTCCTTACCGGGACGGATTGCTGCAAGGTGTTTTTATCACTGCTGACGACCGCGACGGCATCCTGATTGGCGCGCCGCTGGCCGAATCGTTCCAACTTAAGGTCGGCGATTCGCTTAATCTGCTGGTCAATACCGCAGAAGGCACCGTCGATGAACAATCCTTCAGCGTGCGCGGCATCTTCAGCACCGGCTCCAGCACCTACGACAAAGGACTTGTCCTGCTGCCGCTCGCCAAAACGCAGTCTTTTTCAGGCGCAGGCAACCATGCCAGTTTCATCTTCATCATGCTCAAAGACCGCGAACAAGCCGAAGCTGTCGCCGCAGCCCTGGTAAGCCCAAACTTCACAGTGCGAACCTGGACCGAGATGAATGAACTGCTTGTCCTGATTAATGACTTTGCCAACGCGTACATCACGATTTTGAACTTAATCATCCTGGGCGTCACCGTAACCGTCATCATCAACACCATGCTGATGGCGGTCCTGGAACGCACCCGCGAAATTGGCATCTTGAGCGCGCTCGGCATGAAAGGTAATCAGGTCATCGCCCTCTTCCTGGCCGAAGCCAGCCTGCTGGCCCTCGGCGGAATTGCTGTCGGGCTGCTGGCCGGTTGGGCTTTATCCGCCTACTTTGGGGCGACCGGCATCTACTTTGGCGATATCGGCGTCAGCGGCATGGTCATGGGCGACCGGCTCTACCCATACCTGATGCTCGAAGACGTCATCAACCTGACGATCACCGCCTTCATTGTGACCCTGGTTGCATCCTACTATCCGGCCCGGCTGGCCTCCAAAATGGAGCCGGTTGAAGCCTTGCGCGCTGAAAAATAAAGTATCTGCCCTGAGCGAAACGACGAGCGATAGCGAGGAATTTAGTCGAAGGACGAACTAAGGAGAATCATCATGGAAGTCACAAAAATCGAAAATGTCACCCGCGTTTACAAAATCGGAGAAGTCGAAACCAAAGCGTTGGGCGGCGTCAATCTCAGTATCGAAAATGGCGAATTTACCGCCCTGGTCGGCCCCAGCGGATCGGGCAAAACGACCCTGCTCCAAATGATTGGCTGCCTGGACCAGCCCACCAGCGGCTCGGTGTGGGTCAACGGGCGCGATGTTACCCGCCTCAACCGCAACCAGCGCGCCGACATGCGCAGAGGCCAGATCGGCTTCATCTTCCAGTTTTTTGCGCTGATTCCCACCCTGAGCGCCTACGAAAACATCGAAATGCCGCTCCTCCTAAATGGGGTTGGCGCGCCTGAACGCAAAGCCAGAGTAGAAGAACTGCTAAAAGCGGTCGATCTGGCCGACCGCGCCCAAAACCGCCCCGACCAGATGAGCGGCGGACAGCAGCAGCGCGTCGCGATTGCGCGCGCCCTCGCCACCCACCCGGCCCTGATTCTGGCCGATGAGCCAACCGCCAATCTCGACACCGTCAACGGCGAGCAAGTCATGGAAATTATGACCCGCCTCAACCAGGAAACCGGCGTCACCTTCATCTTCGCCACCCACGACCCGCGCGTCATCAAATACGCCCGGCGGGTCGTGACCCTGCGCGATGGCCTGATCGTCTAATGTGGCACAACGTGGCGCGGGATGTTATCCCGCGAACATAAACTGCGCATATAAACCAATGAAAACCAAACCCCTTCTCTCTCTCCTTCTAATTCTCGGCCTCTCTGCCTGCTCAGGAATTGGTTCCGCCCCCACGCCGATTGCCACCCTCGTGCTGGGTTCTGCTGCGGACTCACCCGGGCCTGCTTCACAAGCAATCGGCGGAGTCATCGCTTCGGGATTTATCGTCCCGGCTGAAGAGGCCGCCCTGGCCTTCGGCATGGCCGGACGCCTCAGCCGGGTTCACGTTGCTGTCGGCGAAACCGTCAAAGCGGGCGATATTTTACTCGAACTGGAAAATACCGCCCTCCAAATTGAGCTGGCCCAGGCCGAGCGCACTCTCAAAGAGCTGACCTCGCCCGCCGCGCTGGCCGCCGCAGAATTGGACAAAGCCAACGCCCAGAAAACGCTCGAAGACGCCGCTAAAAAAGTGACCGGTCTCGATTACGCCCGCGCCTCCGATACCCGGATCGACAACCTGCAAGCCGAAATTGACCTGGCCAAACAAGCTCTTGCGCGCGCGCAGGATGCCTACAAACCAGTCTCGCGCCTGCCCGACGGCGATACCCGCAAAGCGACCGCGCTCTACAACATGACCCAGGCTCAACTCCAGCTCAACACCCTGACCGCCGAATACAACTGGCTGACCGGCTCACCGACCGAATTGGACGCCGCCATCACGCGCGCCAATTTTGAAGCCGCCCAGGCCGCCGCCAACGAAGCCGAATGGTATCTGCTGGCCTTGCGCGCTGAAGCTGTGCCGCCCGAAGCGACTGGTCCCAAACTGGCCGCGCTCGAAACGGCCAAAAACAGCCTGGCCCTGGCGCAGGAGCGCTTAAACGCCTCGCGCCTGGCCGCGCCCATTGACGGTGAAATTGTCAGCCTCGAGCTGGCCGCGGGGGAATATGTTCAGCCCGGACAGGCCGTGATTTTGATTAGCAACGTACGCGAGCTGCAAGTGCAGACGACAGACCTGAGCGAGCGCGACGTGGTCAAAGTGGCCGTCGGCCAGCCGGTCAGCGTTTACGTCAAAGCCCTCAGCGAGGTCATCCGCGGCGAAGTGCTCAGCATCTCGCCGGTTGCCGCCAGCCTGGGGGGCGACGTGGTCTACCAGACCACCATCCGCCTCGAAAAACCCTACCCCGCAAGCCTGCGCTCCGGCATGAGCGTCGACGTCGGTTTTGGGAAATGATCAAACATAGAGTAAACCAAAAGGCATGAAGACATCCCAAAACCAGGATTGTCCTCATGCCTTTTTATTTCTGTGCAAAAAAATACATAAAAATGATACGCTGATCACAGTGCAAATTAAGTTTTCAGGAATTTTCCACATCTTTATCCTAATATCGCGGTGGTCAACCGTGAGACGGGAGCACCGATTACGTGCCAGAAAATCCGGGGTGAAACAACCCTCTGTGCCTTAGCAAAGCCTGTGTTATTTGAGAAGAATCCAAACAAGAAGCGCGGACAGAGCAACCAGGCCAGCCTCCCGTGCCAAAAGCGCCGCGGCACCTTTGGCGGCTTTTCATGAGAAATACACACACAGTTCGGGCAAGGATTCTTATCCTGAACTGACGTAAAGACCAAAAAATTAAAGAGTGAGGAGGACAATCCGCCAGATGAAATTGTCCCCTCACTCTTTAATTTTGCACAGAAAGCATATCCACCGCCAAAACGCAGCCCTCGTGGAGCGGATTGCTAATCCGCCCAATTTGCATGGCGAAAACGGTGATTTCCAACTCCCTTTTTTCTCCGCCGCAAAACCTTCGACATCCCAACTGGCAAAAGGAATATTCTCGACACCTTGTCAGGTTTACCAAAAATGATAAAATAGACCGATCTTGTCCACTCTATGATTTACGGAGGCGTTATGATTGTAAAACTGTCCGATTTTCTGGACCGGGTGGCCAAACCCTGGTTGATTCTTGTCTCATTTTTGGTGATGGTCGCGATGATCGGCTATTTCTTACCGGGCGCTCAGGCGCGGATGGAAGCCAATGGTGGCGGCCCAATCGACCTGATGATGTTCCCCACCCCGGCGGCGGTGCTGGCCGGGATTGCTGCTTTGAACGCAGAAGGCCGAGCATTTTATCTTCTAGTCGAGCTCACTTACGATATAGTCTACCCAATTTCCTACATGTTATTTTACGGGTTGGCTTTGACCTTTCTCCTGAATCGGATTACAGCCCCTGGTAGCATTGCCCGGCGGCTAAACCTGCTGCCGGTAGTGGCTTTCGTCTTCGATATGTTGGAAAATGTGGGGGTTATCAGCCTACTGGTGAGCTTCCCAGCGCAGTCTGCGGCCTTGGCAGGCTTCGTGAGCGTGGTCAACAGTGTCAAATGGGTGTTTGCGCTCTCAGGTATGGTCGTGCTATTAGGTGCGCTAATCTTATGGATAGTAAAAAAAGTCTCCGGCAAAAAATAGCCTTACAACTGATTGTTTAAATATATAAAATCCAGCAGGATATTTCCGCTGGATTTTTTGTTTTTAAGATATTGCCGGGGCTTAGTGCCCCAATTACTCAGGCAATCAATAAGCGAGCGGTTTGGTGCGTTTCGTCGCCAGATCTTCGAGTGTGGTTGTTTACGTATTTCCTTGTGAAAATTGGTGGTATAAAATAGACTAAATATATTGGCTACACGCTAGAAATGATTATAACTAACCAACGTCCAATCCAGTCAGGCGGACCAGAATGCGATGCAAGAGCAGGAAAGGCGCGATCAGCGACAGGTGAATGACGACGCTGACCAGTAAGACCAGGGCTGTCCCCCGCAAGAATTCGTTAAGCGGCGGCGCAAGGTTTACCAGCATCCACGGGCCAGCCCCTACCAGCAAGAGCAAAGCCAGGAAAATCGCGACCACCACCAGCGGCGCAGTCCAGGCCTGGCGATCCGAATCGGAAGGCATCATCGTGCTGGAAACGGCAAAGAGCAGATAAAACCACAGCCAAAAATCCGGCAGACGCGGCAAAATGGACAGACCCATCAGAAAGGCATCCAGGCGGTTGGCGCGCAGAGCGTCCCACATGACCGCCAGGCCGAGCTGCTCAACCGCCACCCAGGCCAGAAAAAGCGTCCCAAACAAAATGGGGGCCGCCCCCACCAGAGAATCGCGCACAAAATCGCTGCGCTCGGTTTCGACATATCCCATCTGTAAACGGCCATCCGGCATTGGCCTGGGGATGAGCGAAAAACTGCCGGTGTGAACACCCAAAACGCGGGCCATGACAAAATGACTTAATTCATGCAAAAAAACGCCGGGCATGAAAATTAACGCAAAAACACCGACCGTAATCCCCGGGTGGCGGGTCAGAATCAAAAAGACGGTTTGAATCTCGCGGTGCATGATCCGCTGCAAATAGGCCAAAACCGTCAGCGTCAGCGCCAGCCAGAACAAGCCGTCCAGAGATGTCAGGAAGAAAGGCATAAGACAGGGGGGCTGCAAAATTAAGAGACGCCCCAGAACGGGACGTCTCTTTTAATTTCGATGTTCACAATCAGGCGGCGGCCGCCTGCGCAATCGCAATGAAATCTTGCTTGAGGCTTGCGCCGCCCACCAGCGCGCCGTCAATATCTGGCTGCGAGAAGAACTCAGCGGCGTTGGCCCCGGTAACAGAGCCGCCATACAGGATGCGGATTTTCTGGGCGGTTGCCTGCCCAAAGAGTTCGACCAGCGTTGCGCGGATTACCTGGCCGTGAACGTGTTGGGCACTCTCGCCCGAAGCGGCTTTTCCTGTCCCGATTGCCCAAACCGGCTCGTAGGCCAGCACCAGGCTGGGGGCAAAATCAGGGTGGACGCCTTGCAGCGCGGCGACCGTCTGCCGCCGGACCACGTCCGCCGTCTGGCCGGCCTCATTCTCGGCCAGTGTCTCGCCGACGCACACAATTGGGAGGATGGCATGTTTCTGGGCTGCCAAAACGCGCTTGTTGACCGTTTCATCCGTCTCGCCAAAATACTGGCGGCGTTCAGAATGGCCCAGGATGGCGTATTTGCAAAATTCTTTGACCATCGCCGGGGAAATTTCGCCGGTGAATGCGCCTTTTTCTTCCCAGTGCATATTCTGGACGCCCAATTCAATATCTGTGCCCTCGAGTAAATTCGCCACGGCTGGCACGGCAATAAAAGGCGGGCAAATCACCTTCTCAACACCATCCACAGCTTTCAGGCCGGCGCTCAGGGTCGCAAGCAGCTCGCGCGCTTCGGCCACCGTTTTATTCATTTTCCAGTTTCCTGCAACAAATGGGGTTCTCATAACAGCCTCGCAATTCTATAGATTTCAGCCGCGCATTGCGCGACCCTTTTTCGTCTTTTGTCACGAAGAATTATAGCCGAGTTTTTGGCCGTCTGCGCCGCGCCGCTCGGCCAGGTTCAGGGCTTTCGTAAAGTCAGTGAGTCCGGGTGAGATTCTGAGAATCGAACCACGAAGTGCGCGAAGAACGCCAGAAAAGCGTAGCACTTTGCGCTAAAAACTGCAAAATCGATCTGCCCGGGAAGTTGCGTGCCAAGATTATAAGAAAATCCTGTCACGCAGGCTGAGAGAAGGACGTCAGAAGCAGGTTTTTGGTTTAGAATTGGGGCTGGCCGGCCGGCACAGTTTGCTTGAGTTGAGCGAAGGCACGGCGGCGCTTTTGTGCGGGACGCTTGCGCCCGACCAGGCTTGTGGCAGGACAGACGACAGAAGGACAGGATTAGCCTATGGATGACGGCGAGCGCAAAGAATTTATTTCGCGGATTGGGACATTTTTCCTGCTGCTTGGGTTTGCCTCCATGTGGCTTTTTATCATTGCAGACATGAGCAGCGCCACCAATTTTATATATTTCTTTGTCAGCATCATCCTGCTGGTCTTGGGCTGGAATTTCAAACGGATTACGGCCTCGGCCCCAAAAGCGGGCAACCGCTTCGAGGCCTTGCGCAAAATTATCCAAAAGAGACGCGAAGCCAAACAGAAAAAAGAAACCGCCAAGAAAAAATAACTACAAGGACAGACATGAGCAAACTGATCTCACTCCAAGAAGCAATTGCCGCCCACGTTCAGGACGGTGATAGCCTGTACGCTGCCGGATTTACCCACCTGATTCCCTTCGCCGCCGGGCACGAAATCATCCGCCAGGGCAAAAAGAATCTAATTCTGGCCCGCGCCACCCCAGACCTGATCTACGATCAGATGGTAGCCGCCGGCTGCGCGAAAAAAGTAATCTTCTCTTATATGGGCAACCCGGGCGTTGGCTCGCTGCGGATTGTGCGCAAGGCAATCGAACAAGGCCAGTTGGAGTGGGAGGAATACTCGCATTTCGGCATGATTACCCGCCTGCAAGCCGGGGCGAGCGGGCTGCCTTTCCTGCCGATGAACCAGACCGGCGCAATCTCGCTCGAAGCCGCCAACCCGTTGATTAAACGCGTCAAAGACCCGTATTCGGGAAAGGAAGTCATGACCGTGCCAGCCCTGAACCCGGATGTCGCCATCGTCCACGTTCAGCGCGCAGATAAAAACGGCAACGCCCACCTGTGGGGCATCGTCGGCGAGCAGAAAGAAGTCGCTTTCGCCGCCAAAAAAGTCATCCTGACTGCCGAAGAAATTGTAGACGAAAGCGTCATCCGCTCTGACCCGAATCGGACAATGATTCCGGGGTTCATCGTCAGTGCCGTCTGCCACGTGCCGTATGCCGCCCATCCCAGCTATGCCCAGGGTTACTATGACCGCGACAATCAGTTCTACCTGGAGTGGGATAAAATCTCTTCCGACCCGGCCCTGACCCAGCAATACCTCGACGAATGGGTTTTCGGCGTCAAAGATCGCGCCCAATACTGGCAGAAAATGGGCGAAGAAAAGCATAAACAACTTGCCGTCCCGGCCATGATGAGCGAATCGGTCAATTACGGACGATATTAGAGAGCCTGCTGCCGGCCCTGCCCCACCGCTAAGCCTGTCAAATAAAAAGAAACACCCAAGCCTTGAAGCTTTGGGTGTTTCTTTTTAACCAAAACTTGGCACAAAACTTGCAATCCTATATATAAACTGCTACAATCATTCAAGGATTGGTTACACGATGTTTCAACAAATTCAACGACCGCTGATTGTCCAACGACCGCAAACTGCCGCCAGCCTGACGCAGACCATGAGCCTGCTGCACCTGACGAGCGACGAACTGCGTCAGGCCATCGAACGCGAACTGTCAGACAACCCGGCCCTCGAGCTAGCCAGCCCTCCGCGCTGCCCGGCCTGCGGCAGGAAAAGCGCCCGGCCTGGTGTCTGTCCGCTGTGCGCGGCGCGGCCTGAAGCCCAGGTGATCGTCTTCAGCGCGCCCGCCGCCGATTTTCAGGAAGCGGCTCCGTCCCGCGTCCGCGAAACTTACAGCCCAAACGAGGCCCCCGAAGCGGCAGCCAGCCTGAGCCTGGCCGCCCACCTGCTGAGCCAGATCGCCGCAGAACTGAGCCACGAAGAACGCCCGATCGCCGCGCACCTGCTGACCGCCCTCGACGACGACGGCCTGCTGACCATCCTTCCGGCTGAGGTGGCCGCTTATTTTCACATCCCCACCCAAAGGGTCGAGCGCGTCCGGCAGCTCATCCAGCGCAGCGACCCGCTTGGGTGCGCATCCGGCTCGGCCCGTGAAGCGGTCGCCATCCAACTCGACATCCTGGAAGAAACCCAAACCATCCCCGCTGCCGCAAAAACCTGCCTGGCGCATTTTGAACTGCTCGCCCGTCGTAATTTCTCTGAAATTTCCCAAAAGAGCGGTTTTTCTGTGGAGGAGATTGAAGATTCTGCCCGTTTTATTGGCGCAAACCTGAACCCCTACCCGGCCCGCGCCTGGTGGGGGTCACAAAGCGGATCGAACGACCCGCTGCCGGTCTACCGCAATCCCGACATCCTGCTACGCTGGTTGGACGACGCTGGCGCGACGTTGGTGGTCGAGCTGGCTTTGCCGTTTGCCGGGCGTCTGCGGCTGAATCCGCTCTTCAGGCAAGCCCGCGCCGAAGATGAAAGCGGCAGATTCGACGAAGCGATTGGCCGGGCGCGGCTGCTGATCAAAAGTCTGCGTCAGCGTCAGGGCGCGCTTGAGATGTTGATGGCGCGCCTGGCCGGGCTGCAACGGGATTTCATCTTAAACGGCCCGGCCCGGCTGGAGCCGCTGACCCGCGCCCAACTTGCCAATGACCTGGGTTTTCACGAATCAACCATCTCGCGGGCCGTCGCCGGGAAACAAGTACAATTGCCCGACGGGCATATCATTCCGCTGGCCCGTTTTTTTGAACGCAGCCTGAGCGCGCGCACCGCCCTGAAAGCGCTGATCGCCGCTGAAAACAGCCCCTTGAGCGACACAGCCCTGGCGGCCGCCCTCAAGCAACGGGGGTTTTCACTCTCGCGCCGGGCTGTCACCAAGTATCGCCTGCTGGAAGGCATTCCAAGCTCACAAGAGCGCAGAAAGAGACACGCATGAGTACTGGCCCGCTCTCCACTCACCCGCTTAGCGCCCAACCCGTCTGGCGCGGGACTCTGCCCGGCCCAAGCGAATTTGCAACCCTGCTTAACAACATCAGCGACGCCACCATCGTCCTCGACCGGCCTGGCGGGCAAATTGCTTTTGCGAACAAGGGTTTCTTTCAGCTGACCGGTCTTTTCCCGCTCGACCCGGCCCCGCTCCTGATTGCGGATCTCCTGCCCTCCTTTGGCAAGGGCTGGTCTTCGGGCGAGGAATTGCAAACTCAAATTCAGTTGCCCAGCAAGCGCAAAATGAATATGTGGGCCAAAGTCACCTGGCTCGATAAAGCCGGGCAATGGATTGCGCTTCAACTGATTCCGCTGGAGGTTAAACGCTGGCGCGAAAAGCAGGATACCCAAGCCAGCGAGCTGGTCAAAACCAGCGAACAACTGGCCGCGCTCACCCAACAAGCTGATCTGGACGATGCCCTGCGCCTGGCCCTCGAAATCGGCCAACATTTGCTGGGCGCACAAGGCTTGTGCCTGTATCGCACAGAATCAAAGAGCCGCCAGCTCACACGGGTGATCTGCAACGGCCAATTTGTGAGCGGCCTGCCCGAAACGCTCGAAGTCAACGAGCCGAACCTGGTTTACACGCCATCCCTGTGGGTAAACGGCCAGCGAGCCATGACTCAGATTCAGCAGGCGGCCCGCAGCCTGGACCTGGACTCGCTCGTCTCGACCGTGATCGAACTGGAGGGAACCCGCCAGGGCTTGCTGGTGGCGCTCAACCTGCCGCTGATCGAAAGCCGGCTGCTGGTGGATATGCTCGAAACGCTGGCGGCCCATATTGCGGTTGCCTTAAGCTATTACGCCACGCGCAACAATCAACGCCGGGCATCCTTTGAAGCCGTGCGCGCGCTTGCCATTCGGGATGAAATCACCGAAAATATCCTGGATGGCATCATTCTGCTCAACCCCGGAATGCGGGTGCTGGACATGAACCCGGCCGCCGAGATGATGCTCGGCTACGCAACCCAGGAAGTGCATGGCACACGCATCGAGAATATCCTGATCGGGATGGAGACCCTACCAGCAGCCTTGCGGATGGCCCTGACCGGCGTGACCTCGCCCAATTTGGGAAACGGAAAACTCCACCGGCGTTCGGGCCAGGTTTTCCCGGCCCACTTGCAGGTTTTCCCGGTCCGAACCAACGGAGATTTGACGAACATCGTCCTGCTGATTCGAGACATGAGCGAAAGCGAGCAAATCCGGGTGCGCACCCAGCAGTTGGAACAGCGGGCCTTGCTCGGCGAAATTACGGCCATATTTGCCCATGAAGTTCGCAACCCGGTCAACAACATCTCAACCGGCTTGCAATTAATGGAAATGAATCTGCCCGAAAACGATAGCAACCGGGATCTGGTGGGCCGCCTGCAAGCGGATTGCAACCGTCTGACCAATCTGATGGAATCGGTGCTGGCTTTTGCCAAGCCGATGGAATACAAGATGATTCCGACCAACCTGGGGCGCATATTAGCGTTGCTGCTCGAGCGTTGGCGTCCGCGTATGGCCCGTTTGAATATCGAGCTAATTTTCAAGATGGACGAAAACACGCCCGATGGCCTGGCCGATGGCCGCGCCCTCGACCAGGTTTTTACCAACCTGATCAGCAACGCCGTCAATGCCATGAAAGACCAACAGGATGGCATCCTGGCCGTCCGGGTGGAGGCTGCCGATGAAATGGCAGACCGGCCCTGGGTCAGCGTCTCGATTTCAGATAACGGGCCAGGAATTCCACCCGAGGTGCGTGATAAAGTCTTCGAGCCGTTCTACACCACCAGTCCGCAAGGCACGGGGCTGGGCCTTTCGATCAGCAAGCGGATCGTCCTGGCTCACAAAGGCAAAATCAAGGTCGAAAGTTTCCCGGGCGGTACAATTTTCAAGGTACTGATTCCCGGCGAGAGAAAAGAGGAGTAAAACATGAGCGCTACCGTTTTGGTCGTGGACGATGAGGAAAATGCCCGGCTGGTCATCAGCCAATTTCTAACCTCCAAAGGCTACGAGGTGATTGGCGCGGCCACCCTGGCCGAAGCCCGCGAACAGATTTCACGCGGGGTGGCCGATGTTATTTTTCTGGATGTGCAGCTGCCGGATGGATACGGCCCCAGTTTACTGGAGGAAACTGCGCGGATGGCCGTTCGTCCGCCCATTTTGCTGATTACCGCTTACGGAGACATTGAGATGGCCGTCGACGCCATGAAAAGCGGCGCGCACGACTTCCTGCAAAAACCGATCCAATTGGCGAGGCTGGAAGAATCGCTCAAACGGGCGGTGGAGGTGATCGCCATGCGGCGCGAGTTGGTTCACCTGCGCAGCGTGCAGCGCCGCGGACAAGATTTTGTGGTCGGCTCGAGCGCGACGATGCAAACGCTGCTCGAACAGGCCCGGCGGGCCGCCGGAGCGGCGGTTTCGGTCCTGATTACGGGGGAAACCGGGAGCGGCAAAGAAGTGCTGGCCCATTATCTGCACGACAACGGCGCGCGCGCCGATAAACCCTTCATCGCCATCAACTGCGCCGCCATCCAGCCAACCATGATCGAATCGGAGTTGTTTGGGCACGAGGCCGGGGCCTTTACCGGGGCCGAAAAGCGCAAGCCCGGCCTGTTCGAGGTCGCCGACGGCGGAATCCTGTTTTTGGACGAAATCGCCTCGATGCCGATCGACACCCAAGCCAAGTTGCTGCGGGTGCTTGAAGAACGCGCCTTTCGGCGGGTCGGCGGCACCAATCTGATCAAAGTCGATGTCCAGGTGCTGGCAGCCTCCAACCGTCCGCTGGCGCGCATGATTAGCGAGGGTTTGTTCCGCGAAGATCTGTACTACCGCCTGAAGGTGGTCGACCTGCACATCCCGCCCTTGCGTGAGCGCAAAAGCGATATTCTTGAACTGGCCGGGCTGTTTGTGCGCCAGAACAACGCCCGCATGGGGTTGAACATCAGCGACATTACGCCGCGCGCCGTCGAAGCCTTGCGCGCTTACGACTGGCCCGGAAATGTGCGCGAGCTTCGCAACGCCATCGAGCGCGCCATGCTCTTTTGCGACGATCCGGCCATCGATCTGATGCACCTGCCCGGTGATGTCGCCAAAACCTGAAGCAAGACATTACAAATCCGTTGGCAAGTTTGACTCTTGGCCGGAATTGGCTACAATACAAAAACCATGAAACAAGAAGCAATCGGCATCGATCAACTTATGGCAACTCTGCCAAAAGATTACACGGACGAAGACCGTGAAATCGTCAAACGCGCCTACGAGCTGGCGGCCCAGGCCCACGCCGAGCAAAAACGGGCATCCGGCGAGCCGTATATTAATCATTGCGTTGCAGTAGCCGGAATTCTCTCGGAACTTCATCTGGCCGCAGATGCCATTGCCGCCGGGCTGCTGCACGACGTGGTCGAAGACTCCGCCATCACCCTCCAGGAAATACGCGAGAAGTTCGGAACCAGCACCGCCGGACTGGTGGATGGCGTTACCAAGCTGAAAGCCTTGCCGCGTGTTTCGCGCAGCGAACACGAAGACCCCGAAACGGACGAAAGAAAACTAACCCAGGAGCAGCTTTCCAGCCGTAAAAAGCAGCTGGCCCAGGAAACCTTGCGCAAAACCATGCTGGCGATGGGCAAAGATGAGCGCGTGATCGTCATCAAGCTGGCCGACCGGCTGCACAACATGCGCACGCTTTCGGCCCACCAAAAGCCAGAGAAGCAGCGCCGGATTGCGCGTGAAACGCTCGAAATCTACGCGCCCATCGCCAACCGGATTGGTATTGGCGAAATGAAATGGGAGTTGGAAGACCTGTCTCTTTATTATCTTGAGCCAGAAAAATACAAAGAAATCGCTGCGGGGCTAAACGAACGGCGCGCCGTCCGCACCCAACAGATGGAAAAGATAAAGAAGCGACTTTCTCAAACTCTGACCGAGGCCGGGATCGAGGCCGAGGTGAGCGGCCGGCCCAAGCATATTTACTCAATTTATAAAAAAATGCTGAGCAAAGAAAAAACCTTTGACCAGATCATGGATGTGCGCGGGGTTCGGCTGTTGGTGAAAGACAATGCGGACTGTTACGCCTCGCTTGGGATCATACACAGTCAGTGGCGGCCGATCACCGGCGAGTTTGACGATTATATTGCCGCGCCGAAAGAAAATATGTACCAATCGCTGCACACCGCGGTCATGTACGAGGACAACAAACCGCTCGAAGTCCAAATTCGGACCCAAGAGATGCACCAACATGCCGAGCGCGGCATCGCCGCCCACTGGCTTTACAAGGAAGCCGACCAGCAGAGCGACCGGCAGTATAAAAATTTCCTGTCCACCCTGCGCAGTCAACTCGACATGAAAAACGACGACATGAACGCCGATGAATTCGTCGAAACCATGAAAAGTGACGTTTTCGATGAGCATGTCTACGTCTTTACGCCAAAAGGCGACATCATCGACCTGCCGAAAGGCTCGACCCCGATCGATTTTGCCTATCACGTCCACACCGACGTGGGTCATCGCTGCCGCGGCGCAAAAATCAACGGCAAACTGGAACCCCTTAACTACGTTTTAAAGACCAGTGACCAGGTCGTTATCCTGACCACCAAACAAGGCGGCCCCAGCCGCGACTGGCTCAACCCCAGCATTGGGCTGGTCAAAACCCAGCGCGCCCGCTCCAAAATCCGGGTGTGGTTAAAAAAACAAGCCCGCGACCACAACCTTGTCCAGGGACGCCAGATTCTCGAACGCGAATTTCACCGGCTCGGGCTGGAAGAAATCAATCTCGAAAGCCTGGCCCGCCAACTCGATCAACGCAGCGCTGAAGATATGTTCGTCGCGCTCGGCTGCGGCGATTTGCCGCTTAACCGGGTCGTCAACCTCATCTCAGATCAAAAAACGCCCGAAGACGTTATCGAAACCTCCGCGCCTAAGAGCGAACCCACATCCAGCGATGCAGTTGCTGTGCGCGGCCTGCGCGGACTGCTGACCCAGATGGCAAGGTGCTGCAACCCGACCCCCGGCGACCCAATCGTCGGCTATATCACGCGCGGACGCGGCGCAACCATCCACCGCGAAGACTGTCCCAACATCCTGCGCAGTTCAGCCCATGAAAAAGAACGCCTCGTCCGGGTCAGCTGGGCAGATGCCAGCAAAACCTACCCGGTGCCAATTCGTATCACCGCTTTTGACCGCCAGGGCCTGATGAACGATATCTCGAACCTGCTCAATAACGAAGGGGTCAACATCACCGATGTCAACGTGCGTGTCAAACACGACATGCTCAAAGCAGATACCGCCAATATCTATCTGACGGTTGAGGTGCGCGATCTGGCGCAACTCTCGCGGGTCTTAAACCGCATCGAAAACCTGAGCAATGTCCTCGAGGCGCAGCGCTCAAAAGCCGGTTAAAACAACCAAAGCCCAAAAACACAATCAAAATACTTTACTGAATAAGCCCGATAGGGTAAAATGTCACGCGCTTGGCGCAGGGCGTTCTCCCACGCCCAATGGAGACCTTTTAATGGATAAAAAACTATACTGGAGCGCAATCACCTTTGCCCTGAGCGGCCTGGCGATTTCAATTTATATGGCAATTTATAAAATTACCGAAAACAACGCCATGTGCCTCGGCAGCGGGGGCTGCGCCAGCATCAATGCCAGCCGTTATTCTGAACTGTACGGGATTCCGCTGGGCGTGATCGGCGCAGTCGGCTACGCCGGAATCCTGCTGATGTTATGGCTCGAAAAACGGCATCCGCTCGCCAAAGAATATGGCAACATGGCTGCCATGGGCATGTCTTTTGCCGGTTTTATCTTCAGCATCTACCTGATGTATCTTTCGTTCTACGTGATCAAAGCCACTTGCCCCTTCTGCGTGGCGTCCGCAATATCGATTACGCTCTGTTTTATACTCACCTTCATCCGTTTTGTGCGCGCTGAAAATTAGGAGGAGAAATGCCCCGAATTCGCTGTCATTATACCGATTGTATCTTCCTCGACGAGGGTTACTGCTCTGCCGCTGCCGTTGAAATCGATCCTGATACCGGCTGCGCCACTTACTCGCCCGTAGATGGCCCGGCTGCCGAAGCCGAGTGGGAAGATGAAGAAGAACTGGAAGAATGGGAAGAAGAGGAAGTTGACGAAGATGACCTGTGGGCCGACGACGAAGAAGACGAGTTCTAACGCCCTGCCTGAGCCTGGCCTCGTTATCACTAAATTGCCCCCACGCTGACAAAAATCCCCGCGCCTGCGGGGATTTTACTTACAAGCTGCCGGCTTGCCGCCTTGAATCAGCAAAAGCATATAAAAAGACTCCCGCCGCCACACCCAAATTAAGTGAACTGACTTTGCCGCGCATCGGCAGGGAGACAAGCGTATCGCACACGGAAAGTTGGGCCGGGTCGAGGCCCTTTTGCTCTGAACCGAGCAAAATGACTGTCGGGCGTGGGCTGAGCGCCAGCTGACGGTAATCGATCTCAGCCCGGGCCGAAGTGCCCACCAGCCGCAAATCGTTTTTGGCGGCCCAGGCGGCGAACTCGTCAAAATCGGCCTGAAAAAGCGGGACGCTGAACAACGTCCCCATGCTGGCCCGGACACAGGCCGGTTGAAACGGGTCTGCGCCGCCATCCAGCAGGAAGAGACCGGCCCCGCCAACGGCGTCCAGTGTCCGCAAGATGGTTCCGATATTGCCAGGGTCCTGGGGCGTGACCAGCGCAGCAAAAAGTGCCAGGCGCGGCTCAGGGCCACAGGTCAGAACATCCGGCGGCCCACAGCGTTTCTGCCGGACGACTGCCGCCAGCCCTTGCGGATTTTCCTTCTCGGCAAACGACTCAAACACGGCAGCCGAAACCGGCTGACAGCGAACGCCATTTTGATCAAGTTTTGCCACCAGTTCGAGGCCAAACTCACTCCGCAGGCGTTCGGGCGCGTAGAGCAGGGTCTCGACCTGCCAACCGGCCTCGACCGCGCTGCCGACATGGGCCAGACCCTCCACCAGGAAAGCCCCGCTCTCGTCGCGGGCTTTTTTCTGGCGCAGGGCGCGCGCATGTTTAACGAGCGGGTTGGCAAGGCTGGTAATGGTTTCGAGCATGGGCTGATTTTATCAGTATTTTTGCGCGCAAGCCCTGAGCGGAGCGTTTCTCAGCGTAGTCGAAGGGCCTGCGCGGAGCGCTCTTCAGCATAGTCGAAGGGCCTGCGCGCTAAAATCAAGCAAGTTAAGGGCAAAAGTGTAGCCGATTGAGAGACAGGAGGGTACAATTTCAGAAGAAATCCACCCCCCTGAAAAGAGAACCCATGCCCATTTCGAACCAACAACTCATTCTTGACGGCCAATCGCTCACCATCGAAGACGTGGTTGCCGTTGCCCACCAGCCCGAAATTCAAGTATCCCTGAGCGCCGAAGCCTGGACTCGCGTCCGGCGCGCGGCCCAGGCCGTCCAGGATTTTGTCGCGCGCGGGGATGTCGTTTACGGCATTACAACCGGCTTTGGCGCCTTCAAAGACCGGATCATCTCACCCGAACAAGTTGAGCAGCTCCAGCGAAACATCCTGGTCAGCCACGCAGTGGGGGTCGGCAAGTTACTCGACCAGCCCAGCACGCGCGCCATGATGTTGATACGGGCCAATACGCTCGCCAAGGGCCACTCTGGCATTCGGGAGGCGACTCTGCGCCTGCTGCTCGATCTGCTTAACCGCGGCGTTTACCCACTTATCCCAGAGCAAGGCTCGCTGGGCGCGAGCGGCGACCTGGCTCCGCTGGCCCACATGGCCCTGCCGCTGATCGGCGAAGGGGAGGCCTTTTATGAAGGCGAGCGTCTGGACAGCAGCACAGCCTTGAAACGAGCCGGGCTTGGGCCGGTAACGCTGACCGCCAAAGAAGGCCTGGCGCTGACCAATGGCACAACCCTGATGAACGCCTTGGGCGTGCTGGTGACGTATAAAGCCGAACAACTGGCCCGAACCGCAGATCTGGCCGGCGCGCTCAGCCTGGAGGCGATGCACGGCACGCCACGCGCTTTTGATGAGCGCATCCACGCCGCCCGCCCTCACCCGCGCCAGATCGAGTGTGCCGCCTTCATGCGCAAGCTGATTGAAGGCTCCACGTTCACGCGCCCGGACGACCCGCTCAACGTTCAGGATGCCTATACGCTGCGCTGTATCCCGCAAGTGCACGGAGCGGTTCGGGATGCCATCGCTTACGCGCGCTGGGTCGTGAGCATCGAACTCAACTCGGTCACAGATAACCCGCTGATTTTCTTCGATGAGAATGACAACGCCGAAGTCATTTCGGGCGGCAACTTTCATGGCGAGCCGCTCGCGATTGCAATGGACTACCTTGCAATTGCCCTGACTGAGATGGGCAATATCTCTGAGCGCCGCATCGCCCGTTTGGTGGATGCCGCCAGCAACAAGAACATCCTACCCGCCTTTCTGATCGAAGAAGGTGGCGTCAATTCTGGCTTTATGCTGGTACAGTACACGGCTGCCGCGCTCGCTTCTGAAAACAAAGTCCTCGCTCACCCCTCCAGCGTAGACACCATCTCAACCTCGGCCAACATCGAAGACCACGTCAGCATGGGGCCAGCCGCCGCCCGCCAGGCGCGGGAAATTGCCGGAAATGTCGAGACCATCCTGGCGCTCGAACTGCTCTCCGCGGCCCAGGGAATCGACTTTCGACGCAAGGTGCTTGGCCCGCAGGCCAAACTTGGGCAGGGTACGGCCCGCGCTTACGCCCTGATTCGCGAGCATATTCCATTTATTGAGGAAGACCGGGTCATGTATCCGTACATCGAAACGATGCGCCAACTGCTGGCAGAGAATGCGCTCCCGATCTGCTGACAAGCGCTAAGCGACTCCGGTCTCCGCAGCGGCATTCGGCTCTGACTTACACCCCCAACAGAATCCTAAACAAAAAAAAACGCGGTCGCGCTGACAACTCAGCACGACCGCGTTCTCGCCCTACGGGTAAAAGCGAGAAAATTTCTGTCGGGGCGCCCGGATTTGAACCGGGGGCCTCACGGACCCGAACCGTGCGCTCTACCGGTCTGAGCCACGCCCCGAAAGCCGTTAGATTATACACACCCCATCCACTTTTGACAAGCGCTTTTTGAGGCAGATTATTGGCTCGCCCAGGGCCGCTGATTACCTCCACCAGAATGACGACTCCTTTTAGGGCGGGCAGCAGCCCAAGCTGCTGCAGCCAGCCCCAGCGGGGCAACCAGGCTGGAGGCGCAGGGCAAGCCGCCAGGCCGGGAAGCGGGTTCGGACGCTTGCGGGGATGCTTGGGGCGCAGCATCCGGATTCGGCTGGGATACGCCGCTTGCCAGGTGCAGGTTATCGATCCAGATCTGGCCGCGCAGGTTTTCGGCGGGGTCGCTCAGAAAGCCGAACGCTATCCCGCTGACCTGATCGGGCTGGTTGAAGGCCGCCCCCGCGTTTTCCTCCCAGGCCACCCGCTGGAATTGCTCCCAGGGGATGCCATACGCAACCCAGGTCTCAGAGGTCACGGCCAAAGATTCGGCGCGGTAGGCATAGGTCGCGCGCGAGTCGCCCACCCCGACGTACAGGTCGACGTTGAAATGGGTCGCGCCTGCCAACAGGTCAAAGGCCAGGCTTTCGGCGGCGCTCCAGTCCTGAGGCTGGTCGAAGAACAGGCTGCAGGTGGCCCAGCTTGCTGGAGCAACATCGAAATCGAGTTGCAGGGAGGCCGCTCCGCTTTTGGCTTTGGCGCTCACCGGCGCACAGGTCAGGCTGCTGGGCGAGGCGTCGTCTGTGAAAGCCTGCCAGTCAGAGGGAGTCTCGAAATCGTCGATCTGACCGAGCAGAGCGGGGGGCAACGGGACCCCGGCTGCGGGTTGGATCGGTTCGGATTCAACGGTGGGCAGGCCGGCGGGTGGCAACGCGGACGGATTGTCCGTCGTCCAGCGCTGGTAGTAGAAATTGAGCATCCCAATAAATTCATCGGTCGCCTTGCGGCTGCCTTTTTCGGAGGGGTGGTCGTCGTCAGAAGGATAGGCCAGGGTGTTACGGGCCGGAACGAGGTGCTCCACCTGGCCGTTGGCGTAGCGATGATGGGCATCAGGACTGGTCAGAACGTTATAGAAATCGAAAACGGCGACGTTGTTGAGAAGGTAGCCGTTTTCAGCCAGCCAGTCGTTGACCAGCCAGTTGTTGAAAGCGCGTGCGTTGGCGGCGTAGGTGCCGTCTGAAAGGGGCGGGGCGGTGATGACGATGAAAAGTTTGTCGGGACGGGTGGCAAAGTATTGCAGAATTTCGTTGTAAACGTATTTGGCATGGCCGACGCTTAACCAGCCTTGCGGGTCAGGCGGGTCGTTGGGACTGCCTTCAAGGGCCGAATTTGGAAAGCAGGATTTGAAAAGGACAATGACGTTTTCGCCGCCCGGATCGTCAAAATTGCGGGTGTAGCCGGCATTTTGCCCACTTTCGTGATAGAGGGCGTCCACATAAACCTGCGTTTGCTGGCTGCGAAACCATTCCGGCCAATCGGGGATGTCGGTGCGGTCGCCGATCCCGTTTGGGCCCCAGCCGTAGTTGGTATCGCTCACAAAATAATTATTGGCAGCCAGGGTTTGGCCCAGGTCGCCGTAACCGTCTCTCAGCCAGTTTTCACCAGTGGAATGGTGGATGAAAACCAGTTTAACCGGTTGGGACGGGGCAGCCGGGGTCTCGGCTTGGGCCAGGCTGAGGTGTGGAAAAAATAAAGTTGCCAGCAGGGTAAAAACAATCAGAAAGCCCTTTGCTAAACCTTGTAAGCGGCGAAACTTGATAGACATGACTGCCTCCTTTGGCCCGATTCGATTCATTCAGATGGATGATGAAAAATACTTTTTTTATTGTAGCACGCAGGTCAACATGACATTCGTCAGGGTTGACTCATATATAAGATGGCTATATTATAGGAATAATCCTATATGAAGGAGTCCCTCATGGCACTCGATCATGCCATCCTCGGTTTTCTGAGCTACCATCCCTACACCGGCTACGACCTGAAAAAGATTTTCGACAGTTCCATTCGTCACTTCTGGCCCGCCGACCAGAGCCAGATTTATCGCACCCTGGCCCGGCTGACCGAAAAAGGCCTGGTCGAGATGGAAAAGATTCCGCAGGAGGATCACCCCGACCGCAAGCTCTATCACATCACCGAGACGGGGCGCGCCACGCTGCGTGACTGGCTCTGCGGCCCGCCGCCGATGGACGAGCCGCGCAGCGCGCCGCTCATTCAGGTCTTTTTCAGCGGGCAATTGTCCGACGACGAGATTTTAGAAAAATTCGAGGGCTACGCCGCCGTTATGAGCGCTATTTTGACGCAATATGACGCAGTCCCGGCTCAGATTGGGCCGTACCAGCAGGAAATCACCTCGCCGCGCGAGCATTTCTTTTGGCTGCTGACCCTCGAAAACGGCATCATCAACATGCGCGCCAACCTTGCCTGGGCCGAAAGCGTCATCGAACGTATCAAAAACAGACAGGTTCCGCAAAAATAGAAAGGTTTTCCTCATGCCAAGACAACTTCCCAAACGCCAGCGCATCCGCAGAGGCCTCGTCCTGTTCGCGTTTCTCATTTTTCCCATAACGTTGAACTTCTTCTCACCCTATCTGATCGTCGATGGCGCGCTGAACGGCATCCTGACCGGCAGCGCAGCCCTCTTCGGGCTGATGTTCATCTCATCGCTCTTTCTGGGCCGCGCCTGGTGCGGCTGGGTCTGCCCGGGTGCGGCCATGGCCGACATCGCCGAACCGCTCAACAACCGCGCCCTCAACCCCAAAAAAGTGGACTGGATCAAGTGGCTGATCTGGATTCCGTGGATTTCGATCATGGTCTGGCTGCTGACGCGGGCGAGCGGATATTCGAGTGTCAACCTGCTCTATATGACCGAAACCGGCATCTCGGTGGATGCGCCCGAAAAATACATCGTCTATTTTGCGGTAATTTTCCTGTTCATTGGGCTGGCGGTTATTTTCGGACGCCGGGCCGGCTGCCACACCATCTGCTGGATGGCGCCCTTTATGATTCTGGGGCGCTGGCTGCGCAACCGCTTCGCCTGGGCCTCCCTGCGCCTGGTTGCAGACGCCTCGGCCTGTTCTGACTGCAAACTCTGCGTCCGCAGCTGCCCGATGAGCCTGGATGTCAATACGATGGTCGAACTTGAGCAGATGGAACACAGCGAGTGCATTCTGTGTGGCAACTGCATCGATACTTGCGCAAAAAAAGCCATCCGCTACTCGTTTAGCGCCGGAAAATAAAGTGAAAGAAAATGGAGCCTACGAAAAGCGTTTTACGCAGCCCTCTCGATGACCCGGCCTAGCCGCAGTGCGGTTTGTTTGAGTTGGTCGAGCAATCTCCTGAGCGTGTCAATTGGCAAAACTTGATCTTGATATGCGCCTCTCTCGACCACCTTGCCAGAAAAGCGTCCGGTGGCTCGAATCAAACCCGCATTAAAGTTGCAAACCTTACAAAACAAAATCAATCCGGCAAGAATGCCGCCCCTCTCCGCAAGGGCGGCATTCTTGTTGTAAAATTGTGAGCGTTCACGACATTCAACGCCCTGGAGCAACCATGACTATCCCTTATTGGGTGCAAGACGCTGTTTTTTACCAGATTTTTCCAGACCGATTTGCCAATGGCGACCCAGCCAACGACCCGATTAACATCCAGCCGTGGGGCGCGCCGCCCACCATCCACCATTTTCAGGGCGGCGACCTGCGCGGAATTATCCAAAAGTTCGACTATCTGCTCGATCTGGGCGTCAGCGCCATTTACCTGAATCCCATCTTTCAGGCCACCTCGTCACACCGCTACAACGCCAGCGATTTCTTCAAGATTGACGATAAACTCGGCAGCATGCTCGATTTTCACGCCCTGCTCGACCTGGCGCACCGCAATAACATCCGCATCATTCTGGATGGTGTTTTTAACCACGTTGGGCGCGGATTTTTCGCCTTCAACGATCTGCTCGAAAATGGCGAATACTCCGCCTACCGCGATTGGTTCCACGTCCACCACCTGCCAATTGATGCCTACGGCCCCGGCGAGGCCTACAACTACGCCGGCTGGTGGAACTTCAAATCGCTGCCGAAGCTCAATATCCAGAACCCGCAAGTGCGGGCCTATATCATGCGCGTCGCCCGTTACTGGATCGAGCGCGGAGCCGATGGCTGGCGGCTGGACGTTCCCAACGAAATCGACGACGATAGCTTCTGGGCAGAGTTCCGTCACACCGTTAAATCGGTCAACCGCGATGCTTACATCCTCGGCGAAATCTGGACCGCCGATCCGCGCTGGGTGGGCGATAAACACTTCGACGGCTTGATGAATTACCCGGTCAAAGATGCCCTGCTGGCCTGCCTGAACCACCAGGAAGGCGTCGAACAATTCGCAGAGCGCGTCGAAAGCCTCTTCAAAATCTACCCGCGTGAAAACCTGTACGCCATGTATACCCCGCTCGACTCGCATGATACCGCCCGCGCCCTGACCATTCTGGGCGGCAGGCTCGATAAGCTCAAAACAGCCTTCATCTACATTTTTGCCTACCCCGGCGCACCCGCCATTTATTACGGCGATGAAATCGGCCTCGAAGGCGGCAACGACCCCGACAGCCGGCGGGCCTTCCTCTGGGATTCGGCCCACTGGAAAGGCGATCTGCGTGATTTTATTCGAGCGCTGATCGGCCTGCGCAAGCAGCGCGCCAGCCTGCGGCGCGGCGATTACACCCGCCTCGGCCTGAACGCCGCCCAACGCTGGTACGCCTTTGCCCGCAGCCTCGGCGAGGAAAAAACTGTCATCGTCCTCAACCTGTCTGAAACCAACCTCGATATCCGCATCCCCGTTCAAACCGTCTGGGCCGATGGGCGCGGCGTGCGCAGCCTGATCGACAACCGCCCCTTTACGGTTGCCAACGGACACATCCAAATCAGCTTGCCGGCCTGGAGTGGGGCCTACCTGGGCTAAAGAAAAAGACGCGAGCGTGCAACCCGCGTCTTTTTCTTGTGTTCTTACCCGCAAAGGATGGCAACATGGACAAATTAACCAGCGAACTCCACAGCCCCGATCCAGAAGTTCGCTTGCAGGCGATTAGCGAAGCCGCCCAGCAGCCGGCCAACCTCGACCTGCTGACAACCATGGAACGCCTGGCAGCCAGCGACCCGCAAGCTACAGTCCGCGCGGCGGCCCTCAACGCGCTGGAGTCTCCCAACCTGCACGGCCTGCGCCTCCAGCGCCTGATGAAGCTCGATCTCAAAAGTCAGCGCTTCATCCTGAAAGAGCTGCAAGAATGGCAAACTGAGGGGCTGATTGAAGAGGACCAGGCCCAGGCCTTGCGTTCACGCTACCTGATGAAAGCCAAACCCGCGCCTTTAACTGCCGCGCAAACCGGACTCGCCCCCGGCCCGAACCTGCCTGCCGTACCCCCAGCCGAATCTGGGCCGCAGCCGGCTTCTGCAAAAAGCGCATCCAGCCTGGCTCAAATTTTCCTGAGTGAAACCAGCGTTAGAACCTTTCTATACCTGGGCGCTTTTTTTGTGGTGGCGGCAGCCGCCATTCTTGCGGCGCTGGTTGAAACCCTGCGCCTGCCCATCCTTTCAATGACCGCGCTGGTTTTTGGCGGCAGCGCCCTTGCGCTAAAAAAAAGACTGCCTCAGCCCAGCTTTGTGCTTTTTGTTGTTTTTTCTTTCATCCTGCTGATCCACGCCAGCGTTTTTGCCAACATGCTCGACATGAAAAGCCAAACCCTGGCCGGCTACTGGGTCTTTATCCTGCTTGTCCATAGCGGCTTCTCCATCTTTGGAATCCGCTTTTATAACTCACGCTTCTTTAGTGTCCTGGCCCTGACTGCATTTCTGGCGGGCGCGCTAAACCTGCCTGCGGTCTTCCACCCTAGGCCAGGGTTGGAAGAGCATCTTCTGGCAGCTCAGCTTGCCAATCTGGCTGCGCTGGGCGGTCTGACGCTGCTCATCCGCAAGCAAGGCTGGGCTTTTGGAAAGCCGACCTTTACGTTCAGTCAAATCGTCAACCTGATGCTTCTGCTTGCGATTGGGCTGGCAAGCCTCCTGATTCAACTGTTCACAGCTGAACTGCGCAGCGCCGGGCCAGCCCTCGCCCTGAGCGCGCTGCTGGGTGCGCTCTACTACGCAACCAGCCATCAACTTAAACCTTTTGCGCTCTTTCCCTGGATGGCCGCTGCCGCCCTGGCGCCCGTCGTGCTGCTGGTCCAGCCAACCCTGGAACCCCCTCAGCAAGATTGGCTGAGGGGTGTGGGCTTCACAGGCTGGGGCTTTATTCTGCTCCTGTTGGGTGAAGCGGCCCACCGGCTTAACAAATTCAAACGCTTCCACGAGAAAGCCGGGCCTTACGACCTGCCGCTGAGCGCAGCCGGAAGCCTGCTCTTGCTGCTGGGCGGCGCGTGGGGGATGTTTGTATCCACCCCCTGGGGTGTCGGCCTCTTCTCTGTCGCCTTTGTTGGGCTGGCGGGCCTCCATCTTTTACGCAGGCGCGGCTGGCTCTGGTTTGCATCCCTGCTGGCTGGCCTGGCGGCTTATTTTCTCTTTTTTGAATTGCCATTCCTGCCCGAGCTGTCCGAATATGCGGCCTACAAATTGGCCGCTATCGCAATCGTGTTGCTTTTGCCCGATCTGATCCTGCGCCCAAACTGGAAAGAAAACCAAACCTGGTTCCTGCCCCCGCGCCTGCTGGCAATCCTGATGGGTAGCGCCGCCCTCCTGAGTATCCTGATCGTCGGGTTGGAAGACCCCTTGCAGGCGGGCCTCGCTGCCGGGCTGCTCGCGATCCCATATTGGCTATACGCTATCCGCTATGACAAAGCCTGGCTGGCCTACCTGCCCGGGCTTTTACTTGCGCTCGGACTGGCCTTCGGCAGCCAGGAAGTCGCCAACCGGATCAACTTGCAAACCGGGCTGGCAGCCCTTTCTCTGCTGGCATTGCTCTACAGCCTGAGCGGTTGGAGCCTGGCTGTCTTCTTCAAACAGCAAGATTGGTCGCGCAGCCTGCGCTGGACCGGCCTGATGATGGTTCCGTTCCTGCTGGCGGCCATCCTGGCGGGCGACCATCCCTTCGAGGCCGGTTGGGTCATGCTGTACGGCTTGATTTTCCTGGCGGAAGCGCGGCAATCCCCATATCTTGAAATTATCGCGCCGATTCTGCTTTCCATCGGGTGGGGGCTGGCCCTGGCAGAAAACAATATCACAGAACTATTCTATGCCCTGGGCGGGTTCAGCCTGGTTTGGCTGGGATGCGATCTGCTTTACCAGCGTCTGCTGCCGGCCCGGCCGCTGCGCGCGGCGACCTGGATCGGCCTCGGGCTGGCGCTGGTCGCTTCGGCCAGTGATTTTCTCGTCCCGGTCGAGCCGGTTTCGGCGGGAATGTTCGCTGTCAGCCTGGGGCTGGCGGCGGCCACCCTGGCTTATGCGCTCCTGAGAAGTTCTCCCCGCCTCGGCTATATTTTCGTTGTATTCCTGACGCTTGCCACCCTGACCGGGACTCGCGTTTGGGCGGCAGCAGCCTGGCCGTGGACGCTGATGGCACTCTCTGGCGGCTTTTACCTGGCTGGCGCAGCCCGGGCCCGCTGGTCCAAGGGATGGTCTCAGGTCCTACGCTTTGGCGCACTCGGCCTGGGAACGCTAACCAGCCTGGGGACGCTGACTCAGGCCCCGAGCTTGGGCGCGTCCGTCCCGATTGCGATTGCAGCCAGTTTATGGGCGTCCGAAGCCTTTCGCCGGCGCAACGTCTGGCTGGGATTCCCGGCCAATGGGCTATACTTGATGTCCTATTTCACGCTCCTGAGCGCGCTGGAAGTGACCCAACCGCAGTTTTACTCGCTTGGGGCGGCCCTGCTCGGCTTGCTGATGCACTATTTGCTGGCCCGCGCTGGGAGCGACACGGGCGCGTTTGTGACCGGGCTAATCTCGCAGCTGCTGCTGCTCGGTACAACCTATTTTCAGATGCTGGCAACCAATGAGTTGGGTTATTTCGCGGCCCTGTTCTTCCAAGCGCTGGTGGTGCTGATCTACGGACTGGTGCTGCGCTCGCGCAGCCTGGTGGGCGTCCCAGTTGTAATGCTGGTGCTGGGCGTGAGTACGGTTGTCCTGTTTATCTTGCGCGGACTTTCGACCGTCATTCTGATCGGCTGCACGGGGATTGTGATGCTCGTCGCGGCAATCCTGGCGGTTGTGCTGCGTGAACGCCTGTCCCAAGTCGGCGAGCGATTGAGTAGTTGGCGGGCGTAAAACCGGCCGTTTCAGGACGATCCCGTCCTGTCTATAATAAACATGATTGACAATCACGAGGTTGTCGCGAATCGACGGTTTCCCCTGGCGGCGTCCGCCGAAACAATCGCCAAAGATGCGGGACTTTCTCCAAAAGGTCAGTTTGTTTCGTTAAACGGGAGAGATTGCTTCGTAAAAACCGCTCCCAATGACATGCCTGAGATACTATTACCAAAAAAGGAAAATCTTAATGGCGCAATCTGACACCCTGAGCAGCCGCGAACGGGAAGTGGCAAATCTTCTGCTGGAAGGGAAAAGCAACAAATTAATCGCTTCCTCCCTGGGGATTTCTGAGAGCACGGTTGAGTTCCACTTGAAAAACATCTACACCAAGTTTCAAGTAGCCTCCAGAATGGAATTGGTAATCAAACTGGGGCAATCCACAGTTGCGGGCAAGGGGGAAATTGCTGAAAATAGGGACTGGCTTAACTTAAGAAATTGGGCCGCATCTCTGAGAGAAGTTATCTCTACGTTCAGCAAGGAGTTAGAAATGACAAGAGCAATCAATTCAAATCCTGACAACGAAGCAAGCCCGCTCACCTTCTACGAATCGATTCGGGTCTGTCTCGCAAAATATGCAGAATTTAATGGAAGGGCCTCACGCTCAGAGTTCTGGTGGTTTGCCCTGTTTGTCCTGCTGGTCGCCTCAGCGTTGACGTACCTGAGCGAGACTTTGGGCAGCGTATTCCTGATCGTGATCCTCTTGCCCCTCTTGGCAGCCGGAACCCGGCGGCTGCGCGACAGCGACAAAAGCCCGTGGTGGCAGCTCTTTCTGCTGGTGCCGGTTGGGGGCCTCGTTATCCTGGGATTTTTGTGGGCGCTGCCGCCAGTCCGTTCTCTGCCAGACGAGGCGCTTCCGGTTTGAGGGGCATAGAACCATCCATACCGTAAGTAGCCAGGAGAGTTCTCCTGGCTACTTACGGTATCTGACACGTTTCTTCTCCCTATTTCTCATTCCCCAACACGCGCACCAAATCCGGCAAGATCTCGCCGGATTTGCCGTGGAAGGTGTAATCGGCATACTCCGTCAGCGGGGTCGCTTCGTAATTGACCTCGACCAGGACCGCGCCGCGCTTTTTGGCCCAAAAAGCGAGCGAGGCCGCCGGTTGGACGAGGCCGCTGGTGCCGATCGAGAAAAAGGCCTGGCAGGTGTTTGCGGCCTGGATGGCAGCCTGCAGCCCGTCTTCAGGCAAATTCTCGCCGAACCAGACCACGTCCGGGCGCAGGGGTGATCCGCACTTCGGGCAGGCCGGCACGACCTCAGGCAATTCGTCCCAGGCGTCGACCACGCCGCAGCCGCGCGAACAGCGAATCCGGCGCAAGTTGCCGTGCAATTCGATCAGGTTGCGGCTGCCGGCCCGCGCGTGCAGGCTGTCGATGTTCTGAGTAATCAAGGTAAACTGGGCGAAGCGCTTTTCCAGCTCTGCCAGCGCATAATGACCGGGATTGGGTTCGACCTGCCCGGCCCCTTCGCGGCGGGTCGCATAAAAATCCCAAACCAGGCGCGGGTTTTGCTGAAAGGCTTCGGGGGTGGCCAGGTCTTCGGGCCGATACTGGGCCCAAATTCCGACCTGGGCATCGCGAAAGGTTCGCAAGCCGGATTCCTGTGAGACGCCCGCCCCGGTCAGGACGGCGACGCGCGTCGCCGCGCGCAGAAAAGAAATCAGTTCGGGGGCAAAGAGAGTGGTCATAGGACAAGTATAATAGAAAGTATGAGAAAACTCCCCGAACACGGTAATTGTTTTGTGTGTGGGACAAGCAACCCGCACGCGCTTGGGCTAATCTGGTATGCGGACGCCGGGCGCAATATCCAGGCCGAATTTACCTTCAAAGAATCGGAGCAGGGGCCGCCAGGCTACGTCCACGGCGGGGCCTCGGCGGCGGTGCTGGATGAAGCAATGGGCGCGGCGGTCTGGGTGGCGGGGTTGCAGGTGGTCGCCGCCCGGCTGGAAGTGGACTACAAACGCCCCGTCCCACTCGGCCAAAAAATTAGCATTCGGGCGCGTATCAGCGAGCAGCATGCCCGCAAAACGCTGACCAGTGCCGAAATCCTGCTGGCGGATGGCACCATCGCCGTCGTGGGCAAAGGCATCTACGTCGCGGCCCCGCACCTGTTTAGCAACACCCAGTTTGAGAATATCGAACATCAACCCGCTGGCGGAGGCCCACAATGAACAGCCCGCTGATCGACCTGATTCTGGCGCACGGTTCCTGCCGCCACTATCGCCCCGACCTGCTGTCCGCGGCCATGATCGAGACCATCGTCCAGGCCGCCCAACGCGCTTCGACCTCATCGAACATGCAGGCTTACTCGGTGATTGCCGTCAGCGACGCCGCGAAGCGCGTCGAACTGGCGCGCCTGTGCGGAGAGCAAAAACAGATTGTCCAGGCCCCGCTCTTCCTAACCTGGTGCGCCGACCTGGCCCGGCTCGACCGCGCCTGTCAACTGCGCGGGTTAACCCAATCGAGCGAATATGTCGAAAACTTTCTGATTGCCGCGCTGGATGCCGCAGTCGCCGCCCAAAACGCAGCCCTGGCCGCCGAATCGCTTGGGCTGGGCATTTGCTACATTGGCTCGATTCGCAACAATCCGCGCGAAATTATCGCGCTGCTCGAACTGCCGCGACTGGTCTTTCCCATTACGGGCATGACGCTCGGCTGGCCCGCAAAGCCGCCCCGCACCCGTCCACGCCTGGGACTGGAGGCCATTTTGCACTGGGAAAAATACAACCCAAATCAGGACGAAGCCCTGCACGCCTACGATCAGCAAATGGCTGCGACCGGCATCTACCAGAATCGTCAGGTTGAAGCCCCGGGCCGGCCCGGCGAAATGGAAGAATATGGCTGGCTCGAACACAGCGCCCGGCGCGTCTCGCAGCCCATGCGCACCTTCCTGCGCGAGGTACTGGAAGAAGAGGGATTTTTGTTGAAGTAAGCCATAGTCCCTGAGCAGAGGGCGAAGCACCCTGAGTTTATCGAAGGGTTGCGCAGCCCGCAGCCGAAGGACGCTCCGCGCACCTGTGCCGGCGGCACTGGCGCAGACAGGACTTGTTAACTGATGTCTAAATTATTTGGAGAACCTATGCAAGGAATTCGTGAAAACCTCTCCGCTTCGGCCCAGAAAGTGCAAAACGCGCTAACAGGACGCGGCATGGCCCTCAAAGTAATCGAATTTCTCGAAAGCACCCGCACTTCCGCCGAAGCGGCCGAACGGGTTGCAGTCAGCCTCGGGCAGATTGCCAAATCGCTGATTTTCAGAGGCAAAACCAGCGGGCAGCCGGTACTGGTCATCGCCAGCGGCGCAAACCGGGTCGATGAGAAAAAAATCTCAGCCCTGCTCGCGGAAAAAATTGGCCGGGCCGACCCAGACTTCGCCCGCGAGGCGACCGGTTTCGTGATCGGTGGAATCCCGCCCTGCGGACATACCCACCCCATCCCCACTTTTCTGGACGCCGACCTGTTCCAATACGAACGGATCTGGGCCGCAGCCGGGACGCCAAACGCTGTCTTTGAGTTGACTCCCCAGCAGCTAGCCGAGCTGACCGGCGGAACGGTGGCCGACGTGAAGGAAATACAGCAAACAGCCCACCCCAAAGAGGCAATGTGACCCAGCCACTCCTTACAAAAGAACCCGCCCGGCTCGAGCTGGACAAAATCAACGTCGGCTACAACGGCAGCCTGGTCTTGCGCGATTTATCGGTGCAGGTGGCCCACGGCGGGCAAGTAGCAGTGGTCGGCCCGAATGGGGCTGGCAAATCGACCCTGTTCAAGGCGCTGGTGGGCCTGTTGCCGCTGCGCAGCGGGCGGATTTTTATCCACGGTGAACCGCTCGGCCACCACAAAGATTGCGTCGCCTACCTGCCCCAGCGCGAGGATGTCGACTGGCGTTTTCCCGTCAGCGTGGCGGAGGTGGTCATGATGGGCCGCTTCGCCCGCCTGGGCTGGACTCGCCCTCCCAGGCAGAGCGACCACGCCGCAGTGGCCCAGGCTCTCGAGCAAATGCAGATCGCCAACCTGGCAAAAACCCCAATTGGCGATCTTTCAGGCGGACAGCAGCAGCGCGTCTTTTTGGCGCGCGCCCTGGCCCAGGAACCGCACATCCTTTTAATGGATGAACCTTTCACCGGCGTAGACGCATCGACCCAGGAAGCAACCCTTTCCCTGCTCGGTCAACTCAAAACGCAAGGCGTAACCGTGATGGTCTCAACCCACGACCTGAACATGGCCGCCCAACGCTTCGAAACCGTCCTGCTGCTCAACAAAGGACTGGTGGCATACGGCCCGCCTCAAGAGGCGCTCTCGGCTGAGGTCATCCAGCGCGCTTTTGGCGGGCAAGTCCTCTTCTTAAACGGCGTCGCCGCCATCGTCGACGACTGCTGCCCCGGCGACGAACATCAGCACGAGATGCCATGAATTTTTTACTCGACCCTCTCCACTATACCTTTATGCAGCGCGGGTTGGCTGCTTCTGTCATCGTCGGTATCGTTTGCGCGGTGATCGGCAGTTACGTTGTCCTGCGCGGCATGGCTTTCCTGGGCGACGCGCTCGCACACGCCATTCTTCCGGGCGTAGCAATTGCCTATTTAATGGGAACCAGTCTGACGGTCGGCGCGTTAATCGCGGCAATTGTGGTCGCCCTTTTAATCGGCTTGTTCACCCGCCAGGGAACGATCCGCGAAGATACCGCGATCGGCATCCTGTTTGCGGCGGCCCTCTCGCTCGGCGTGGCCCTGATTAGTTCCATCCGCACCTATGCGCTTGATCTGAGCCACATCCTTTTTGGCAACATGCTCGGGGTTTCGGTTACGGATTTGTGGATGGTGGCGATTCTGGGACTGGTGGTTTTAACCGTTATCGTCGTCTTTTACCGGCCCTTTTTGGTGGTCTCGTTCGACCCCACCCTGGCTGCCACCCTGCGCTGGCCGGGAGAATTTTTCCGGATCCTGCTGCTGATTCTGCTGGCGCTGACGGTGGTCATCTCGCTCCAAACCGTGGGGATTGGGCTGGTAGCGGCCATGCTGGTCACGCCTGCCGCAACCGCTTTTTTGCTAACCCGCCGCCTGCCGACGATGATGGCGCTCTCTGCCGCCTTCGGAGCGCTTTCAAGCGTGATCGGGCTGTACGTCAGCTACTATGCCAACATCGCATCTGGCGCGGCGGTTGTGCTGGTGGCGACGGGTTTCTTCGTGCTGGCCTTTCTGTTTGCGCCGGGGCGCGGGCTGGTTTGGAAGCGATAACGGCCCCAAAGCCGGCTCAGACAAGCTGCGGGAGAAAACGCTCAGAATGAACTGTCGACTGCGCCAGGAGCCTGAATGGGTCACGTGATCGCCGTTTTCAATGTTAAAGGTGGGGTAGCAAAAACTACGACCAGTGCTGCGCTGGGGCGCGCGCTTTCCAAGCGCGGCCAAAGCGTTTTATTGGTAGACCTCGACGCCCAGGCCGACCTGACCACCAGCCTGGGCATTCGCCAGGCCAGCATTTCCTATGGCACGCAAGATTTGTTCATGCCCGGCCTGCTCGAAAAGCTGGGCATCAATCACTTCATCCTGCCGACCCCCTACGAAAAGTTGGAGATTATGCCGTCCAAAGGAGAGTTGGACTGGGCCGAGAAAGGCCTGGCCCCCGCCGATGAAAGCCTGCTGCTCAATCTTTTCGATAAAAACCTGAGAGCGCGTTACGATTTCATTCTCATGGATTGCGCTCCGGCCATCAACATTTACGCCCTGAACGCCCTGACTGCTGCCGATCTGGTCATCATCCCGACCCAGGCGGAATATTTCTCAGCCAATTCGCTGATGAAAATGATGGGCATCGTCCGGCATGTCCGCCAGCAGGGCCGGGCCGGCCTGGCCTATCGCGTTTTGGTGAGCATGTACGCAGCCCGGACGCGCATCCAGCGCACGGTGATGGAGGAATTTCGCAAAGGCTTTGGCGAAAACATGTTCGAGAGTTTGATCGAGATCGATAACAAGATCCGCGAGTCGCAATCGGCCCATATTCCGATCATCGACTACAAACCCGGCTCGCGCGGCGCGATCCAGTATCAAAATTTGGCGATGGAAGTGCTGGCCTTTTTCAAAGAACCCATCCAGCCCTCCACTGTCCCGATCGCACAGAAAACAATCAAGGCCGAGGAAAACACGGCGACCCCTTGCCCATTTCTGGGATTCAGAGACGACATCACGACGATCATGAGTTATCCCAGCCTGGGAAATCACTGTCACCGCGCCAGCAAGCCCGCGCCGCCCAAACTCTCGCACCAGGCCAGCCATTGCCTGGGGCAGGCTTACCTGGCCTGCCCGATGCTGCAAACCAGTAAAAAAATATGCCTGCCAGCCGAATTGCAGGAACATCCGCCCCGGCTGTGGGATAAACTCAAATTCGGATAAGGAAAAGAAAAATATGATCGAAGGATGGGATTATCTTTGGATTGCCCTGGCCGCCGTCGCTGCCGGAGCGATCAACGCCCTGGCCGGGGGCGGAACACTGATTTCGTTTCCGGTGCTGATCGCGATTGGTGTGCCGCCGGTGGCCTCCAACATTACCAACACGGTCTCGCTCCTGCCCGGTTATATCGGCGGGACTTTGGCGCAATGGGACGACATCAAAGCCCAAATGAAGCGCCTGCGGCTGATTTTGCCCGCCAGCATTGCGGGCGGCCTGCTGGGGGGAATTTTACTGGTGGTGAGCGGCGAAAAGATCTTCGGGCAGATTGTGCCTTATCTGATTTTGCTGGCCTCGCTCTTGCTGGCCGTTCAGGAGCCGGTCCGGGCCTGGCTGCTCAAACGGGCCGCCGAAAAGGGCAACGGGCAAGTCTCGGATTTTTGGAGCACCGTCCCAATTGGGCTGGCCTCCATCTATGGCGGATACTTTGGGGCCGGGCTGAGTGTAATTGTGCTGGCCGCGCTCGGTTTAACCGTCGACGAATCGCTGACCAAGCTGAACGCGCTCAAACAGGCCGTATCGTTTAGCGTCAACGTGGCGGCGGCGGTATTCTTCGTATTTTCCGGTTACATCGTCTGGAATGTGGTGCTGGTGATGGCGGTTGCCGCGCTGCTGGGCGGATGGCTGGGCGGCAAACTGGCCGGTTCGATCAAGCCCAATCACCTGCGCTGGCTGGTCGTCAGTATCGGCGTGGTGGTCGGGGTCATTTACCTGCTGCGCTAATCCATGTCCAGCGTCCCATACCTGCTGCCCGCCCAGGAAATCCGGCGTGAGTTGACGGTCGTCAACTCACGCTTCATTGCCACGCTTGCCCCAATCGCCAACGCAGGCGAGGCGCGCGCCTTCATCAAGCGCATCCGGGCTGAGTTTGCAGACGCCAGCCACAACGTCCCGGCCTATATTCTGGGAGGCGGCAACAGCCTGAGCGAATACTGCTCCGACGATGGCGAACCCTCCGGCACAGCCGGCCGGCCCGCGCTGACCGTTTTGCGCGGATCAGGCCTGGGGGATGTGGCGGTGGTCGTCACCCGCTACTTTGGCGGGACTCTGCTTGGAACGGGAGGCTTGGTCAAAGCCTACACGGAGGCAGCCCAGGCCGTCGTGCGGGATGTTCCGCGCGCGGAGCGCGTCGCGGTCCAGGTTATCTTGCTGACGCTTCCTTATAATTTGTTTGAAAGAGTCAGGTTATTCGCTATGCGCTATAAAGGTGCGGTTCTGGAGGAAGATTTCGGGGCCGAGGTGACCCTCAAACTGCGCTTTCCGGTCGACTCTTTGACGGAGTTTGAAAGCGGCCTGCGAGAACTCTCGGCAGGCCGCCTGACGCCAGAAATTATCGAGACGAGCGTAATGCTGGTTACGGTCAGTTAACCCCCGCCCAAACCTTGCCCGCCGGCAGGATGGTTTTATCGGGCACGTCGCCATAAACGACGGCGGCGTTGCCGATCCGGACCCCATCCCCAATTTTGATGCCAATCGCAGTTGTGACGCCCATCCCCACCAGGCTGCGCTTGCCGACATGAACGTGCCCGGCCAGCAGCGCGCCGGGGGCGATATGGGTATATTCGCCAATCTCGCAGTCGTGCGAGACAATTGCCCCGCTATTGACCATGCAGCGCGGCTGAAGCAGGCTCGAGGAACCGACATAAGCATTCGCAAAAACCTGGACGCCATCGCCCAAAACTGCGCTTTTTTCAACCGTTGCCCGCGGATGGGCCAGGGCCGGAAAGCGAAAACCCGCAGCGGCCAGCAGCTCGAACAAACGCACCCGCACCCCAATCTCCAAAATTCCACCGACGCCGTTGGCGGCCAGGGTCAAGCCCTTTTCGCGCAGCTGCGGCAGCAAATCGCGCCCGCCCAAAACGGGGATTCCCAGCACGAATTTGCCCGTCAGGGCCAGGTTATCATCCAGGATGCCCGCAATTTGATTTAAACCGAGGGCCTGCACCATTTCCATGACGGCTTTGGCGTGTCCGCCCGCGCCATAAATCAGGATTTGCCCGGGGCTGAAATCCGGGAGGGCGCGCGGCGGGCCGGCGGCGGGCCTTGCGCGGAGGGCGGCTTCCGTCCACAAGCGGTCGCTGGGCAGAGCGGCCAGGTCCAGGCCGAGGCTTGCGGCCAGGACGCGGGCCGGTTTGGTGATGCGCAGGGCATCAGGCGGAGAGTCGCCCGGTTTGACGGAAGCCGAGTCAAGGGTCGGCAGGGCTTCGTCCAGAGAGTCGCTCAGATAGGCCAGTAAATCGCCAACTG
>JAVEWN010000026.1:0-35506 GCA_034004515.1 Anaerolineales bacterium
ATGACGGTATAATTCGCCAAATGTGCGGTATTACCGGATTTTTCAACCTTTCCCCATCTCAAACAAGAGAAAAACTGCAATCCACGCTCGCCGCGATGAGCGCGGCCCTCACCCATCGCGGGCCGGATGATTCTGGCCTGTGGCTGGACGAATCCACCGGTATCGGGCTGGGCTTTCGACGGCTGGCAATTCTCGATCTTTCGCCAACCGGCCAGCAGCCCATGGCTTCGGCAGATGGCCGCTATATGATGGTTTTTAACGGCGAGGCCTATAATTTTCGTTCCATCCGAGGCGAGTTGGCCGCCATGGGGATTGCGTTTCGGGGCACATCGGATACGGAAGTGTTGCTGGCGGCGATTTGCGTCTGGGGGCTGGAAAGCGCGCTGGAAAAATTCAACGGCATGTTTGCCTTTGCGCTCTGGGACCGGCAGGAAAAGTCGCTCTCGTTGGTGCGCGACCGGCTGGGGGTCAAACCCCTCTATTACGGCTGGATGGGTGAGACCTTGCTGTTTGGCTCGGAACTGAAATCCCTGCGCGCCCATCCCGCTTTTTCTGCTGAAGTTGACCGCGACGCGCTGACGCTTTACCTGCGCCACAACTACATCCCGACCCCTCTTAGCATTTACAGCGGGGTGCGCAAACTTGGGCCGGGAACCATCCTGACCATTCGCTCTGGGATGCGCCCTGACGCCGAAGAAATTCGCAGCTACTGGGCGGCCAACACGGCCATCCATACCAGCCGTGCTAACCCATTTTATGGTGATGAGCGTCAGGCAATCGATCAACTCGAAGCCCTGTTAACCGATTCAATCCGTGAACGGATGATTGCAGATGTGCCGCTGGGAGCTTTCCTTTCAGGCGGAGTAGATTCTTCAGCAATCGTGGCTTTGATGCAAAAAATCAGCCCCGTCCCGGTGCGCACCTTCACTATCGGGTTTAAGGAGTTCGGCTACGACGAAGCCCTTCATGCCCGCGCTGTCGCCGCTCATCTTGGCACACAGCATACTGAACTATACATCACCCCTGAACAAGCCCGGGCCGTCATCCCCGCGCTGGCAGGCATATACGACGAACCATTTGCTAACCCCTCCGGCATTCCCACTTTTCTTGTTTCGCAATTGGCGCGCCAGCAGGTCATCGTCAGCCTTTCGGGCGATGGCGGCGATGAAGTTTTCGGCGGCTACAACCGCCATACCTGGGTTGGACGCATTTGGCACAAACTGAAAAAAATACCCGTTCCCGCCCGCAGAATTCTAGCCCATGGAATCGGCCTGGGCACCCTTCCCTTTAGCCTGCTGGCCGCTAAATTAGGCTATCCCAACCCGCGCGATAAGGTCCAAAAACTAAAATATTTGCTGCGCACCGCTTCGCCCGATGAAATTTATATCAACCTGATCTCTTTTTGGGAACAACCTGACCAAATCGTGATCGGCGGACAAGAGCCGCTCACTGCCCTAACCGACCCAGCCGGCTGGCCGCAAGGCCTCACGCTGGCGGAGCAAATGATGGCCCTCGACGCAATTACCTACCTGCCCGACGATGGCTTGGTCAAAGTTGACCGGGCCAGCATGGCCGCCAACCTCGAAGTGCGGGTACCCTTTGTGGACGATTATCGTATTTTTGAATTCGCCTGGCGACTGCCGCTTGACATGAAAATCCGTGCCAACCAGGGCAAATGGATTTTACGCCAGGTGCTTTACAAATCTGTACCTAAAGCAATGATTGAGCGCCCCAAAATGGGGTTTGGCGTGCCCATCGACTCTTGGCTGCGCGGCCCACTGCGGGAATGGGCGGAAGATTTACTCAGCGAAAACCGCCTGCGCCGGGAGGGATTCTTCCATCCCGCACCCATCCGCGAAAAATGGGTTGAGCATCTTTCCGGTAAACGCAATTGGCAATACCATCTCTGGGATATTCTCATGTTCGAGGCCTGGTTGGATGAGTGGCATCGATGAAAATCATTCTATTTGCCAACACCGATTGGTATCTCTACAACTTTCGCCTGCCTCTGGCTGAGGCCCTGCGCGCGCGCGGCGACGAGGTGATTTTTCTCTCACCGCCCGGCCAATATGCCCCAAAACTGACGAAACTCGGCTTTCGCTGGCTAGAATTTCCCTTTTCGCGGCGCGGCATGAATCCGCTCGCCGAGCTTGCAACCGTCTTGCGCCTGTGGAGACTCTATTGGCGCGAACAACCTGACCTCGTCCATCACTTCACCATTAAATGTGTTTTGTACGGCTCGCTGGCCGCCCACCTGTCCGGGATTCCAAGAATCATCAACGCCATCACCGGCCTGGGCTATGCGTTCAATAAAGAAAACCACATTCTAGGCGCAATCGCCCGCTTTTTCTATCGTTTCGTACTCAAAAACACAAAGGTCATCTTCCAAAACCCCGACGATCTAGACACCTTTACAAACGCAAAATTGCTCCAGCCAGCCCAGGCGCATCTCATCCGCAGTTCAGGCGTAGACCTGGCCCGCTTCCCGCCTCGGCCAGAAACAAATAATCAGCCGGCGCTGGTCATTCTGCCAGCCCGCCTGCTCAAGGACAAAGGCGTACTCGAATTTGTCGAAGCTGCGCGCCTGCTCAAACAGCGCGGCATACCCACCCGGATGGCCCTGATCGGCGACCCGGACCCCTACAACCCGACCAGCGCCAGCCCACAAGAAATCCACGAATGGGTCGCGGAGACCATCGTCGAGGCTTGGGGCTGGCAGGAGCAAATGGCAGAGGTCTATGCCGCCAGCCAGATCGTCTGCCTGCCCTCTTACCGCGAAGGCGTGCCGCGCACCCTGCTCGAAGCTGCCGCCAGCGGACGGGCGATTGTCGCCACCGACGCGCCGGGCTGCCGCGAGGTGGTCCGGCACGGGGTGAATGGGCTGCTCGTGCCAATCCGCGACCCGCGCGCTCTGGCCGATGCCATCCAGACCTTGCTCGAAAATCCGGGCTTGCGCCAACAAATGGGCCAGCGCGGGCGGGAAATCGTCGAACAAGAGTTCAGTTCGGAAATTGTAATTGAGAAAACGATTAAGGTATATGAGCGAGGCTGAGGGTCGATATTGGATACTCGATACTCGCGGGAAAACAACCACACTGCCCAGCTTCCATCTAATCATTCAACCTTCAACAAAAAATCACATCCAGCCGCGCGGGTAGTGATTCTTGGCCTGTCCTTGCACCCGTTTGGCCCAGCCCAGCGGCCAGCCGTCAACGCTGATAACCACCCAGCCCGGCTGGCCTTCTGATTTAAGCGGCTCGCCGCGCAGGTAAGCGGCCACTTCGGCGCTCTCAGCAGCCAGATCGAGCGTATTCTGAGCCTGCCCGCGCTTCAGGAAGAGCGCCAGCGGATGGGCCGGTTCAAAACGGCCCTTCTTAAACGTCCCCAGCCAAACGCCGGGGTGCAGCACCCGCAGGTGCGAAAAATCGACCGTCGGATCGGGGACAAAGTACAGGCGCTCGCCTACCACCTTCAGCCGGTCTTCCGCCAAATCGAGGTTGAGTGTCTCTGAGGCAAACTCCCGCCAAAAGTGCAAATCGGGCTTTTCTTGCTTTCTGAAAGGTTTTCGCCGTCCTTGGGCAAGACCGCCCTGTTGTGCGGCGTGCTTCGGCCCCGCGGCCCTTTGCAGCAGACAGGCGAAATGGCCCTCGCCCGCCAGCCGGTGCGGGAACAGGCGCACCGCTCCCGCCAGGCCGGGATCAGCTTTTTGGCCGGTTAACTGCTCCAGCCACGAGGACTGGCCCTGGGCGAAGCCATCCCGGATGGGCAAGGGAACCACCTGAAACTCAGGAAAATGATTCAAAACCGACTGCAGCGCGCCTTCATCTTCTTCAGGCGCAAAAGTGCAGGTTGAATAGAGCAAAAAACCACCCGGCCGCACCAGCCGGGCCGCAACCCGCAGGATATTGCTCTGGCGCACGGCGCAGCCCGCCACCATCTCTGGCGACCAATCGACGCGCGCGCCCATATCTTTGCGAAACATGCCCTCGCCCGAACAGGGCGCATCGACCAGCACCCGGTCAAAAATCGGGCCGAGAAGATCAGCCAGCCGTTCGGGCGTCTCGTTGGTCACGACGACATTGCCCGCCCCCCAGCGTTCAACATTCTGGGCCAGATGCCCCACCCGCTTGTCTTTAATATCGTTGGCAACCAGCAGCCCGCGCCCCTCCATCAAGGCCGCCAGATGAGTCGTCTTGCCACCCGGCGCGGCAGACAGATCAAGCACCAGCTCGCCCGGCTGCGGGTTGAGCAGTTCTGCCGGCGCCATGGCCGAGGGGTCTTGCAGGTAATACAGCCCGGCCCGATGGAAAGGGTGCTGGCCTGCGGACATTTGAGTGGCGGGCAGCAAAAACGCCGCAGCGCACCAGGCCACTGGCGGACCCAAAGGCATCGGCGTAATCTCGGCAAATTCAGCGGCGCTCAGCTTGAGGGTATTGACCCGCAACCCGCTCAGCGGGGCTTCTTCAAGAGAGGCGGCAAAAGCGTCAAATTCCGCACCCAGCAGGCGCGACATCCGTTCAAAAAAAAGCGGGGAGATGGCGGGACGATTTTCAGGCAAAGGGAATCTCATTTCGAGTGAAAGTTTTATCTGCGATTATATCTGCTGTTTAAGCCAACCCGCCAGGCGTTTGCTGGCCGCGGCTAATGAAAGTGGAAGGTTCTCGCAACCTCCAACCCGTCCGATTTCAAGTAAAATTCAAGTATCATTTTTTTCTTGCAGAGGCCCTGATGAATAAATTTGAGTTCCCTGAACAACTCGATCTGGCAGAGTTCATCTCTGAGGAGGCCCACGACTTAAAATCGCCTTTCAACCGCATTCTGGGCTTTACCAAAATGCTGATGAAGGGCATGTCTGGCCCAATTACCGACATGCAGCGCGACGATCTGAGTACCGTTTTCCAAAACGGCAGCCAGGCGATGAGCATGATGAGCAACCTGGTCGATATGGCCCGCCTGAGCCGGGGCGAAAAATCTTTCACTCCCAGCGAAAGCGAAGCCAATCGCCTGTTGAATCAAATGGCAGCCTACTGGAAGCAAAACAAAGCCGATAAAGCTGTCGAATTCAAGATCGTTTCCTTTGCGCCCGAAATTCCCCTGACGGCCGATGAGCCGCTCCTGCGCCAGGGCCTGCTTAACCTGGCCCTTTACCTGGCCGAATACAGCCAACTGCCGGCCCAAATCACAATCAACGTAGAGCAAGACCCGCAGGGGCTTTTGTTCAGCCTGGAAAGCCACGCCAAGAAAAACCCCATCCCGGTCCAAATCGACCTGACGATGTGCGCCTATATCGGGCAAGCGATCGTCAAACTGCACGGAGGCCACTTCCGCAAAACCGAAGGCAACGAAGAAAGCGGCCTGATCCAGTTCGTTTTGCCGGTTTAAGCGAAAAATCAGGCAGAGATTATGTAGATATTCAGAGTATCCTTTTGAAACGCAGGCCCTGCCTGCGCCAGTGCCGCCGGCCCAGGTGAGCGGAGCGTTCTTGAGGGTAGTTGCCGGGCCGATCTCTCCCACTGATCGGCCCGGCCCTGCTTTTCACCGGAGCGCGACCCCAAACCAAACCGGTTTCGATTATCCCCCAGGTGGGGCTGCTCGACCATTTTTTCGTAAAAAGTCTTTTGCCTGCTGTGCTGTATAGCAAATTACCCTGAATCCATTCTGCCCCCGGAGGCTGCATGACAACCCTGAAATGGTGGCAAACTGCTCTGTTTTACCAAATTTATCCGCGATCCTTTGCCGATGGCAATGGCGACGGCATCGGCGATTTCCAAGGAATCACCCAAAAACTCGATTATCTGAAAGACCTCGGCATCGATGCCCTCTGGCTTTCGCCGCACTTCCCCTCTCCCAACTGGGACTGCGGCTACGACATCAGCGACTACTGCAACGTTGCCCCCGAATACGGCACACTCGCAGACTTCAAAACCTTCCTGAGCGAAGCGCAGCAGCGCGGCCTGAGAGTTATCCTCGATCTGGTGCTTAACCACACCAGCGATGAACACGCCTGGTTCCTCGAATCCAAATCCAGCCGCGATAATCCCAAAGCCGATTGGTACGTCTGGGCCGACAGTCCGCCCAACAACTGGCAATCCTGCTTCGACGGCGAAGCCTGGACCTACGCCGCTGAGCGCGACCAATATTACTATCACTACTTCATGAAACAGCAGCCCGACCTGAACTGGCGCAACCCGCAGGTCAAACAAGCTATGTGGGATGCCGCCCGCTTCTGGCTGGATCTGGGCGTAGACGGATTCCGGCTGGATGCTCTCGGCACCATCTACGAAGACCCCGCCCTCACCCCGCACGAGGTCCCGTTAAATCTGGCCGAGCTGCGCCGCTTGTCTGAAACCGCCAAAACCGACCAGGAAAAAGCGCTCGTCGAAAAATACTGGTTCGACATGTTCAAACACCAGTGGGGCGGCCCCGGCCTGCACGACCTGATGAAAGAGTTGCGCGCCATCCTCGACGAATACGACGGCGACCGCATGTTGGTCGGCGAAGACGATAACATCGACTACATGGGCAATGGCAGCGATGAACTGCATCTGGTTTTCAACTTCCCGCTCATGCGCACAAAAAAACTGACGCCAGCCCACATCCGCAACAATCAGAAGGAACGCCTGGCCCGCCTCGACAAACTTCCAACGCGCGGCTGGGGCTGCAACACGCTCGGCAACCACGATTGCTCGCGCCTCTACACCAACTTTGGCGATGGCCTGCACGATGCCGAACTGGCCCGTCTCAATGCCGCCCTGGTCGTGACCCTGCGCGGCACGCCCTTTCTCTACAACGGCGAAGAGATCGGGATGACCGATTACCTCATCCGCAACCCGTCCAAACTGCGCGACACGATGGCCTGCTGGTATTACCAGCAATTGGTCGATGAACTCGGCGTAGCCCCGGCCGAAGCCGCCCAGCGCGCCGCAGAAATGAGCCGGGACAAAAACCGCACACCAATCCAGTGGAGCAATGCCGCCAATGGCGGATTCAGCCCGGCCAATGTCGAACCCTGGCTGCCGGTCAACCCGAACTACGCCGAGGGCATCAACGTCAAGGAACAGCAAGACCATCCCGACTCGCTCCTCAACTACTACAAAAGGCTGATCCGGGTTCGCAAACAAACCCCGGCCCTGCTCCACGGCGAATACAAAGCCATCCACGAAAAAGCCCAAGAGTACCTCGCCTTCTTGCGATCCACGGAGACCCAATCCATTTTAGTCTTGCTGAACTACTCAGCCAGTCACCACGAGCTTAAATTCAACATTCCGGGCAAGAAAAAGGCCCAAATCCTATTCTCCTCTGCCGGGCGCAGCAAAAAGGACGAAACGCTCTCACAACTGAGCCTGGGCGCATTTGAAGTGCTGATCGCAGAACTGGCATAAGAAAGAAAGGGCGCTGGCTTTGACGCTCAGCGCCCTTTTCTTTGGAGAAAAACAGTGAAGCCCAGGAGATCAGGTGGCTTTGATCATCTTAAAATATTACAGCCAAACGCTTCTTCAAACATAAGTACTAAATTTCCCGCCCTTCCTCAGACAAAATAATGATATTCATCATCTGTGAACGAAACAGCGCCCATGCTACACTAGCAGGGTCACAGAATGTGATATATTAGAAGGGTTTTGTGACTTCTATCACAAATCTAAATACCGCAATACGTGTTAAAAATAACAGCGCCCGCTATAAAAAACCTTATGGATTTCTCCATGATCCATAGTTGACGAAAGGAATTCTCCTTAAATGGAACTGCAAGAGATCATCAAGGTTGTAGAAGGTACCCTGCTCAACCCAAAAGCTGAGTTGAGAATAGAAATTCGAGGCGGGATCGGCGCAGATTTGATGAGCGACGTGCTGGCCGCCAGCCAACCTGACGCGATTTTGCTAACCGGGCTGACCAATCCGCAGGTGGTGCGGACTGCCCAAATGGCAGACATCCGCGCGATTGTGTTCGTGCGGGGTAAAAATCCCCAGGCAGAAACGCTGTCGATTGCCACCCAAGAGAATATCCCCCTTATCACCAGCCCCTTTGGGATGTTTGAGTTATGCGGCAGGCTGCACAAAGCTGGCCTGCCCACCTTTGAATCCAATGTGCCCGACGACTAAACCCCAAACCGATCAGGAACTGTATGGCCGCCGCGGGCGGACCATGACCGACCAGAACGCGCATGACATCAATCGGGTTGAAGAACTTTCGTATGACCTGAGAGTAAGCGATGTCATGTCGGTCAAGATCTACACCGCCAGCCCGGAAATGCAACTTTCTGACGTGCTTGAAGTTCTGCGTATTCATCGCATTTCGGGTGTTCCGGTAGTCCAAAATGGCGAGCTAAAGGGAATCTTGAGCCTTGAAGATATTGTCCACGCCATGCAAAAAGGCGACCTGAACGCCCCAGCCAGTAAATACATGACCCACGAGGTCGTAACAGTTGCCGACTACGACTCAGTCGTCAAAGCGATTGAAACCTTCACGGCCAGCCACCTGGGACGCCTGGCCGTAGTCGACGAAAACAACAACCTGGTCGGCATGATTACCAAAGGCGACATCACGCGCGGCGTCCTGATAGCCCTCCAAAAAGACTATCAGGAAGAAGAAGTCCGCCGCTACCGCGCCAGCCACCTGTTTGAAGACATCATTTCAGACCGCACCACCCTCGTCTTGCGTTATAGCATCAAAGCCCGCGATTTTAATAATGGCGGTAACGCTTCCAGCAATATCAAACGCGCCCTGATGCGCCTGGGCGCCAACCCGCAAATCACCCGGCGCTGCGGAATCGCCATTTACGAAGCGGAGATGAATCTCATCATCCACACCACCAATGGCGGCATTCTAAAGCTGGAAGTTGAGCCGCACCGCATCACCATGTCTACCATCGATGACGGCCCGGGCATCCCCGATATTAACCAAGCCCTTCAACCTGGCTACACCACCGCCGACGAACAAGTCCGCGAAATGGGCTTTGGGGCAGGCATGGGGCTGGTCAACATGAAACGCTGCGTCGACACGATAGAACTCGAATCGACGCTTGGAAAAGGCACCAAACTGATTATGCGCATTTTCGTCTCCGCCGAAACCCTAACCGGCCACTCTCACGGATAAATTTATGAACCTACAACAAATTATCGAAACCCTCGGCCTGACCGTACTGACAGAACCGCGCGATTTCACCAGCATCATACCCAGCGGCGGTTACACCTCAGACCTGCTCTCCTGTGTCATGGCCGGGGCCAAAAGCGATTACCTGTGGATGACCCTGCAAGCCCACATGAACATCGTCGCCGTGGCAGCTCTGCTGGAAGTGGCCGCCGTCATCATCACCGAAAACGCCCAGCCCGACCCCGCCACCCTCGAAAAAGCTAACCAGCAGAATGTCATCCTGCTTTCCACGCCGCGCACAAATTTTGAGATCGACGGCCAGTTATGGGAGCTGGGCATCCGCCGGGCCTAAAGCATGGAAATCTTCCGCGCCGACCTGCACGTCCACACCGTGCTCTCACCCTGCGCTGAGATCGAGATGATTCCGCCGCTGATCGTGCAGGAGGCCCTTGAACGTCAGATCGACCTGATCGCCATCACCGACCACAACGCCAGTGCCAACGTGGCCGCTGTCCAAAGAGCGGCCCAGGGCAGCGGGTTGGCCGTCTTGCCGGGTATGGAAGTCCAATCGCGCGAAGAAGTTCATATCCTGTGCCTGTTCGAGACGCCTGAACAGTTGGCCGAGTGGCAAACCCAGGTGGATGCCGCCCTGCCAGACCTGCCCAACCGCCCCGATTTCTTTGGTGAACAATTGGTGGTAGACCACGAAGGCGAATTCATCCGCACCGAAGCGCGCCTGCTGCTCACCTCAACCCGCTTCAGCATCGACGATATTTACGAACGCGTCAACCAGATTGGGGGATTGGTCATCCCGGCCCACGTCGAGCGGACGAGCAACGGACTCTTTCCGACCCTCGGCCTGGTTTCCGCTTCGTGGCCGGTCGAAGCCTTTGAAATTTCCCGCCACACCACGCCCGAAAAAGTGCGCGTTAAATTCCCGGCAATTGATCATTATCCCCTCATTCAAAGCGGCGATGTTCACATGCTGGATTCCTTCCTCGGCACAACTTTTTTCACCCTTAAATCGCGCACGCTCGCTGAAATCCGCCTGGCCTTACGCAGCCAGGACGGCCGCACCGTCACCATTAAAGACTCACAATAAGACTGACAAGTTACCCATTCGTAACATGACATTCATTCATTGACGTATTGGGGACTGAAGGTTAAACTAATTGTGAGAATTATCACAAATCGCATCAAAGGTATCCGAATTATGACCCGACTCTTGAAAAACATTGCACCAAACGATCCACTGAACATTGCCGCGCAAAAAGCCATTATCGAGAAGGCGATTGCCGACAATAAAGACCGCCAGGGCGCGGTGATGCTTGTCCTCAATGAAGTTCAAGGCAAAATTGGCCATATCTCTCCGGCCATGCAGGCTTATATTGCCCGCAAATTAAATGTACCGCTCGGCCAGGTTCACGGCGTGGTAACTTTCTACTCGTTCTTCAAGACCGAGCCGCGCGGCAAACACACCATCAAATTCTGCCTGGGGACAGCCTGCTATGTGGCAGGTGTGCCGCAGCTGGTTGAAAAAGCCAAACAATCGCTGGGGATTGACCTCGGCCAAACCACGCCGGATGGCATGATTACGCTCGAAGAATGCCGCTGCGTGGGCGCTTGCAGCCAGGCCCCGGTCGTTGTGATCGACAACGAGATCCATGGCCGCGCAAAACCCAATAAACTGCCGCAATTGATTAAGAAAATCCAGAACCAGGAAGAAGCGGCAAAGAAAGCCTAAATGCGCGAAATTGCCCTGCATCTGCTCGATATTGCCCAAAACAGCGTGGCAGCCCAAGGGCGCAGCATTCGGATCGAGGTGCACGAGGACCTTAAAAATGACCGCCTGTGGGCCTCTGTCAAAGATGACGGGCGCGGCATGAACGCTGAGACAGTCCGCCAGGTGCTCGATCCCTTCTACACCACCCGCACCACCCGCAAGGTTGGCCTGGGGCTTCCGCTCCTGAAGCTGGCGGCGGAACAAAGCGAAGGCGGTTTGAGCCTCGTCTCGGAAGAGGGCAAAGGCACCCGCCTGGAAGTTTCTTTCCGTCACAGCCACATCGACCGGATGCCGCTCGGAGACCTGGCAACCACTTTTTTAACGCTGCTGGTTTCCTATCCACAAATTCATTGGATTTTGCTTTACCGGGTCACCCAGGCCGATGGAACAAGCGAGGAATTTTTCTTCGACGACGTGGAACTAAAAACTGAATTGGGCGATCTGCCCCTGACAGAACCGGAAGTATTGAGCTTTGTGCGCAAAATGCTTGAAGAAGGCATCAACGCCACCAAACCATAACCCGAAGTTGGAAGCCCGCGGCTTTGTAAAAGCTGCAATAATGGTGCAAAATCATCAGGTTTTGCACTCCAGATAAGAAAAGTTAAGGAGATAAACATGCCTGCTATCAAATCGCTTGACGAACTGAAAAAAATTCGTGAAGAAGCTATCAAGAAAAAGGAAATGAAAACCGCCCCCGGCAAAACGCAAGTCATTGTGGCAATGGGCACGTGTGGGATTGCCGCAGGCGCGCGCGATACGATGAGGAGCATCCTCAACTACGTCGAGGGCCAGAAGGTCAGCGATGTCACCGTCACCCAGACCGGCTGCATCGGGCTGTGCGAACACGAGCCGATTGTCGAAGTCATTATCGGCGAACAGCCCAAAGTCTATTACCGCAAAGTAAATGTCGAAGTGGCCGAAAGAATTATGCGAGAACATGTCCAAGGCGGCAAACCGGTTGAGAGCAATATCCTGCCTTTGCAGTCGTAACATAAAACAGGCAAAATGATATTTTGCCGAAGAAAATATAATATTTGGAGTTTCTCATGGCTTTTTTCCGTTCACACGTATTGGTAGCTGTTGACCCTGAGTGCCTGGCTTGTGGCGCGCATGAAATTATGGATGCGCTTCAGGATGAATTGGTAGACCAGGGCCTGATTGACGAAATCCAGGTGCTGGAGACTTCACGCATCAGCGGCTGCGCAGACGGCTCTGAAATGATTGTTTACCCGGAAGGCGTGCATTACGTTGGCTTTAGCGCCGACGATGTGCCTTTCATCGTTGAAGAACACTTCCTCAAAGGCCGGATTGTCGAAAAGTTCCGCGATGTTCCCAAGGTAATTGTGGATGAAGAACTTGGCCCGCTGCGCCCCAAAGAATTGCGGGTGGTGCTGAAGAATTGCGGCTACATCGACCCAACCAACATCGAAGACTATCTGGCTGTAGACGGTTACCAGGCCCTCGGCAAAGCAATGTTCGAGATGGAACCGCAGCAAGTGATCGACGAAGTGCTTAAATCGGGTTTGCGTGGGCGCGGCGGCGCAGGTTTTCCGACCGGGCGCAAGTGGAATCTGACCCGTCAGGTCAACGACAGCCCCAAATACATGGTCTGCAATGCGGATGAAGGCGACCCTGGCGCGTTTATGAACCGGCGTGTGCTGGAAGGGGATCCGCATTCCGTGCTGGAAGGCATGATCATCGGCGCGTATGCAATTGGGGCCAGCTATGGCTACGTTTATTGCCGCGCTGAATATCCGATTGCGGTGGAAACATTTAATATTGCGATTGCCCAGGCGCGCGAATTTGGCTTTCTCGGCAAGAACATTCTCGGCAGCGATTTCTCGTTCGACCTGGAAGTACGGATGGGGGCCGGGGCCTTTGTTTGCGGCGAAGAAACTGCCCTGATCGCCTCGATTATGGGAATGCGCGGCGAACCCAGCCCGCGGCCACCCTTCCCGGCCGTCAAAGGCGTGTGGGGCAAACCGACCAATAACAACAACGTCGAAACGTATTCCAATATTCCGCAAATCATCCTTAAAGGCGCCGAGTGGTATGCCAGCATGGGCACAGAGCGTTCAAAAGGCACCAAGACCTTTGCGGTCGGCGGTAACGTCAACAAGCCCGGCCTGATCGAAGTGCCGATGGGCATCACCCTGCGCGAAATTATCTACGAAGTGGCCGGCGGGATGCACGAAGGCCACCATTTTAAAGCCGTTCAAACCGGCGGCCCGATGGGCGGATGTCTGACCGAACAGCACCTCGACCTGCCGCTCGATTACGAAGCCCTGACCCAGGCCGGTTCGATGATGGGTTCCGGCGGCCTGGTTGTGATGGATGAAACCTCCTGCATGGTCGACATTGCGCGTTTCTTCATGGATTTCACCCAGGCTGAAAGCTGCGGCAAATGCACGCCCTGCCGGGTTGGAACCCGGCGTCTGCTCGAAATCTTGCAAAAAATCTGCGATGGCTTCGGCGAAGAGGGCGACATCGAAAAACTGGAAGAGCTATGCGCAGAAATTTCCCAAAACAGCCTGTGCGGTTTGGGGCAGGGTGCGCCCAACCCGGTCGTCAGCACGCTCAAGCACTTCCGCGACGAATACGAAGCCCACATCTACGAAAAACGTTGCCCCGCAAAGGTTTGCCGCTCGCTCATCAAATTTGAAATTCAGGCCCCGGCCTGCACGGGTTGCACCGTTTGCGCGCGTAACTGCCCGGTTGAAGCCATCAGCGGTGAACGCCGACAAGTCCACGTCATTGATCAAGAAACCTGTATCCGCTGCGGCATTTGCGTCCAAGTCTGTAACTTTAACGCGATTACAGTCGAATAAACCCAAGCTTTTTCATGTTTGTATGGAGGTAAGATGACTGCTCCAGTAAAAGAACACGACATCCCCGCCCTGGTGCGGACGGCAATCGAGAAGCATGGCGGCAAACAGGATGCGCTCATCCCGATCTTGAGCGAAATCAATGCCGTCCTGGGATATATTCCTGGCGAAGCCTTTCATCAGGTCAGCAAACAACTGCAAGACGACCCGACTGAGGGTGTCTTTGTGGCTGAAAGCCAACTGCACGCTCTGGCAAGTTTTTACGACATGCTGTCCACCAAGGCCCGCGGCGCACACGTCATCAAATTCTGCGAAAACGCCCCGTGCCACGTCGTTGGCGGCAAAGCGGTCTGGGATGCCCTGCGTGAGCAACTCAGCCTGAAAAACGGTGAAACCAGCCCCGACAATAAGTGGACTCTCGTGACCACCTCCTGCCTGGGCCTGTGCAGTGTTGGCCCGGTCGTTTTGGTTGACGATGATATCTACGGCAACGTCACCCCCGAACAAGTCCCCAACATTTTGGGACGTTACGAATAGGAGACACCATGCAAACCAAACGTGCAATGATTTTGGTCTCCAGCGACCCTGAAAGCATTCGCCTGGGCGCAAATGATCTGATCAAGAGTCTGAATGAGTCTTTGGCCGCCTATGGACTGCAAGACGAGGTGGATGTTTCAGCCATTGCAGATATTGGCCGGGCAGATATTGTGCCGTTGGTCATCGTTTACCCGGAAGCAACCGTCTATGGGCCTGTCAAGGCCGCAGACGCGCGCTACCTGGTTGAGGAGCATCTTTACAAAGGACGTGTCGCCACTGATTTACTGGCGCCTCCCAAGCAATTGAGCGGTCATATTGGCTGGCTGCGCAGCCGCAAAGGATATAACCCTTCTGAACAGCGCATCGTCCTGGAACGCGCCGGGCGGATTGACCCGGACAGCGTCGAAGATTACATCACCAATAACGGCTATGAAGCCCTTGGCAAAGCCCTGACAGAGATGACCCCGCTCCAGGTAATCGAAACCATCGAAAAATCTGGCTTGCAAGGACGCGGTGGAGCAGGCTTCCCTGCCGGACGCAAGTGGCGATTTGTGCGCAATGCTGAAGGCGATAAGAAATACGTCATCTGCAATGCGGATGAAAGCGAGCCTGGCACTTTCAAGGATCGGATTGTGCTTGAAGGCGACCCGCACCTGGTTATTGAGGCAATGGCGCTGGCCGCCTATGCCATCGGCTCCGACGAGGGTTTCATCTATATTCGTGGTGAGTATGGTGTCGCCTACCAACGTCTCGAAAAAGCGATCCAACAGGCGGAAGAATTTGGTTTCCTCGGCCAGAACATTTTTGGCACTGATTTCAACTTCAAATTGCATATTCACGCCGGGGCCGGCGCTTATATTTGCGGCGAAGAAACAGCCCTGATCGAATCGCTGGAAGGCAAGCGCGGCGAACCGCGCACGCGCCCGCCCTACCCGACCACCAATGGATTGTGGAATAAACCGACTCTGGTCAATAACGTTGAAACGCTTTCCAACATCCCAGCCATCCTGCGCAACGGGCCAGAATGGTACAAATCGATTGGGACACCCTCCAGCCCTGGCACAAAAGTTTATACCATCATGGGTAATGTTAATTTTAGCGGCGTGATTGAAGTGCCGATGGGCATCACCCTGCGCGAGGTGATCAACATCTATGCCAAGGGCATGAAACCCGGCAGCAGCTTCAAGATGGCCCAAACCGGCGGCAGCAGCGGATCGATCATCCCGGCCGCTTTGCAGGATACCCCGATGGACTTCGAGTCCGTCCGTAAAGCGGGAGTCTCGCTTGGGTCGGGCGCGCTGCTGATCTGCGACCAGAGTGTCTGTATCGTCGACCTGGTCAAAGTCTTGTTGCAATTCTTCCGCTTTGAATCGTGCGGAAAATGCACCCCCTGCCGCGTTGGAACCCAGCGGGCCTACGAAATTATTGATCGGATTACCCAGGGCCAGGGCAGCTTCGAGGAATTGGAACAACTGCCCGAATTAGCCGCCGAAATGGAACGCGCTTCGAACTGCGGCCTGGGCCAGACCGCCTCGGCCCCGGTGCGCGACATGCTCAAACACTTCCGCACGGAAGTGGAAGCCCACATTCGTCTTGGCGTTTGCCCGACCGGCGTTTGCCCAATGGTAGCCGAAGAAGAAACTGCACCCGCATAGAAAACCTTTTCTGGAACTTCAGAAAAGGAAGGAGACTTCATGATTAACCTTAAAATAAATGGACAAGATGTACAGGCCCCGCAAGGGTCCACTGTACTGAAAGCTGCCGAACAGGCTGGCATCAATATCCCGACCCTCTGCGATCACAAAGAGCTGACGCCTTACGGCGGCTGCCGGCTTTGCATCGTCGAAGTGCAAGGCTTTCGCGTCCCGATTGCGTCCTGCACCTTACCGGTTAGCGAAGGCATGGTCATCAATACCAACAGCGAAGTTTTGCAGAAATCACGCAAAACCATTCTCTCGATGCTTTTTAGCGAGCGCAACCACTTTTGTCCCTTCTGCCAGGTCAGCGGCGGCGATTGCGAACTGCAAAATGCCGCTTACCATGAAGAAATGACTTACTGGCCGATGCAGCCGGGTTGGAACGATTTTGTAGTAGATACGACCCACCCCTATTTCATTCTGGACAACAACCGCTGCATCCTGTGCCGGCGCTGTGTGCGGGCCTGCGCTGAAATTACGGGAAACTTTACCCTGTCTGTCGCCGAGCGCGGCGCGGCCAGCAGTATTGTCGCCGATGCCAATGTGCCGCTTGGAGAAAGCTCCTGCATCAAATGCGGGGCCTGTGTGCAGGTCTGCCCAACCGGCGCGCTCATCGACCGCACCAGCGCCTATCAGGGCCTGTTAGCAGACGTTACCGAGATTAAATCGGTCTGTGTAGGCTGTTCGGTTGGCTGTGGTATCACTTTGCAGATCCGCGACAACCGGATCGTCAAAATCGAAGGCGATTGGGACGCGCCGGTCAATCGGGGCGCACTGTGCGAACACGGAAGATATGACCCGATGTATGAAATGCGCGCAAGGATCACGACCCCCTTGATGCGCAAAAATGGCGCGCTTGAACCAGTTTCCTGGGAAGAAGCCCTGAGCGCCGTAGCCGACAAGCTCAAACCGCTGAGCGGCGACCCCCAGAACGGCGTTGCGGCGATTGCCTCGACCCGCCTGCCACTTGAAACGCTGAATACCTTCAAAGAACTCTTTGGCGATGGTATGAAGAGCGGCCTCGTGACCAGCACCGAAGAAGGCATGACCACCCAGGCCGTCTCGGCCCTGGCAGACAAGGTCGGCACTTTTGAAGGCCATCTTGATACGCTCAAAAATGCGGATGTCGTCTTTTGCATTGGCGCAAATATTGCCAAATCACACATGGTGGCCGGGTTCATGGTCAAACGCGCCCGCCCCTTTGGCATACGCATCATTTCGATTGACCCGGCTGAAGAGAATGAGATGGACGAAATTGCCAACATCTCGCTCAAGAACAAACCCGGTTCAGACCTGGCCCTGATCGAAGGCCTGAAAGCCATCATTGTCGACGAAGGCTTGGGCCGCACCCCGCTCACGATTGCCAACCCCCAGCAACTCATCGCAGAAGCAGTCGAAAAGACCGGCCTGGATGTCGAATCGCTCTCAGAAGCGGCTCGCGGCCTGGCGCACGGGGTCAGCCCGGTGATTTTGTATGGCAAAGGCCTGACGGCCCAGCGCAACCCGCAATTGGTGGAAGCCCTGCTCGAGCTGGCAACCCTGGTCGGCGCGGTGGACGAGGAACGGGTCGGCTTGCTTTCGCTCAAGGGCGAAGCCAACAGCCAGGCGGCAGCCCAACTCCAGATGGAGTCGCAGTTTACCCTCAACGGTCACAAAGCTGTTTTCGCTGCCATTGGTGATGATTACGTCTCGAAAAAATTGGTCGAGCGCGTTTCCGTGGCCCCCTATCTGGTCGTCCAGGCCGCTTACGAATCGGAATTAACCGCAAAAGCGGACGTGGTCCTGCCCGTTACGATTTGGAGTGAGCAGGAAGGCCACTACATCAACTTGGATGGGCGCGTTCAAAAAGCCATCCGGGCGATTGAAGCCCCGGCCGGAGTGCGCGACAACCAGGCGGTACTGGCCGAATTGGCCCAAAAGCTGAACATCCCGCTGAGCGGCGACTGGCAGCGCGCAAGCCAGGCGCGTCATTCCAGTGTGGTCTTAAATTAAAGGTAAGGAGAACCCCATGGCAAAACCTAAAATTGCTTCTGATTGGATGTGCGGCTGCGCAGGCTGTCACATGTCCCTGCTCGATATGGATGAACGCATCTTGCAAATAATAGAACTGGCCGACCTGCGTTCGACCCCGATTACCGACCTGAAACACCCGGACGAGGACGGCGTGGACGTGGGCGTGCTGGAAGGCGGCGTCAACAACACTGCCAGCGAAGAAGTGGCTCGCATGTTCCGCAAACGCGCCAAAATTTTGGTGGCGTTGGGAGATTGCGCCGTCTTTGGCGGCGTGCCCGCCATGCGTAACCTGTGCGGAGTGCAGGAAGCCCTGCAGCGCGCCTATGTGGATGCCGAGAGCAACGAGCCTGGTTCACAAATTCCGAATGATCCCGAGCTGGCGACGATGACAAAAACCCGCGCCATTCATGAGGTGGTGCCGGTCGATTACAATGTGCCTGGCTGCCCGCCTGATGCCGATGTCATCTTCTACGTTTTGAGCGAACTTGCCCAGGGCCGCAAACCAGAACTCAAAGATGAGCTGCTGCACTGGGACTAGAAATCTGCGATATTCGAGGAGTTGATACTGGTACAAGAACTCGAATCCCGCATATCGAATGTCGAGGAGACAAAAAATGAGCACACAAAAAATTACAATTGAACCCGTTACCCGGATTGAAGGCCACGCCAAAGTTACCATCCACATGAACGACAACGGCACAGTCGATCATGCCTACATGCACGTCAACGAATTTCGCGGCTTTGAAAAATTCTGCGAAGGCCGGCTGTATTTTGAAATGCCACAGATCACCCCGCGCATCTGCGGAATCTGCCCCGTCAGCCACCACCTGGCTTCGGCCAAGGCTTCTGACGCCCTGACCGGTCAGACCCCGCCCCGTCCGGCCAACCTGCTGCGCGAACTGATGCACATGGGCCAAATCATCCAAAGCCATGGGATGCACTTCTTTGAATTGGCCGGCCCAGATCTGCTGCTGGGTTTCGACTCGGACCCGGCAACCCGTAACGTAGTCGGCTTGGTGGGAGCCAACCCCGGTCTGACGGTCAAAGCCGTCATGCTGCGCAAATTCGGCCAGGTCATCATCAAAACCCTGGGCGGACGCCGAATTCACCCTGTTTTTGCAGTGCCGGGCGGTGTCAACAAAGCCCTCCAGCCCGCAGAACGCGATGCAATCCTGGCGGGCGTCGACGAGGCCATTGCAACGATCCAGGCTGGCTTGCAGATTATGAAAGATTGGGCTGCCGCCAACATGGAAGACATCAACAAGTTTGCCGTCTTCCCGACCGGCTATTTTGGTCTGACCACCCCTGAAAATGGACTGGAACTGTACGAGGGCAAAATTCGGCTGATCGACCGCAACGGCGCAGAGCTGGAACGATTTGACGGAGCGAACTATCTCGACTACATCCAGGAGCATGTTGAACCCTGGTCGTATCTGAAATTCCCGTTCTACAAGAAGATGGGCTATCCCGATGGCGTTTATCGGGTCGGCCCGCTCGGACGCCTGAACCTGGCAGATAAAATCGATACGCCGTTGGCGAACGACGAATTAAAAATCTTCAAATCGCTGAATGATGGCAAACCGGTCGAAAACACGCTCTATTATCATTATGCCCGCTTAATCGAAACCCTATTCGCTGCCGAACGCGTGCGCGTCTTGTGCGACGACCCGGATATTCTCAGCACAGACATCCAGAATACGCGCAAAAACTACCAGGGACACGGGGTTGGCATCATCGAAGCTCCGCGCGGGACCCTGATTCACGATTACCATGCCGATGAAAACGGCCAGCTGACTCGGGTCAACATGATCGTCTCTACCGGCCACAACAACTGGGCAATGAGCAACGCAGTCGATAGCGTCGCCAAGACTTATGTCAAAGGCCCGGATGTGCAGGAAGGCATGTTGAACCGGGTCGAAGCCGCCATCCGCGCTTACGACCCCTGCCTTTCCTGCTCGACCCACGCCGTTGGTCAGATGCCGATCCAACTCGACATCATCGGCCCAGACGGGGAACTGATCAAAACCCTGCAACGCGACTAAAAATATCCGGTCACAAAACGTGTAAAAACGGATACAATCCCGGAGCAGATCCGCCTGTATCCGTTTTTGCATCTTGGAAAAAGAGAGAACCTGCCGTGAAAAAACTGCTGCTGCTGGGCTATGGCAACCCAGATCGTGAAGATGATGGCGTTGCCTGGCATATCCTGCGCGCCATCGCCGTTAAACTGGGCTTGCCCGCCCCCAACTCTTACGAAGACGACTTCCCCGAAGACGGCCCGCTCGATTTTGCCTTTTCCTTGCAACTGACGCCTGAGATGGCCGAAGACATTGTGGGCTACGAGCGCGTTTGCTTTATAGATGCTCACACCGGCAGCATCCCAGATGCGGTACGGTTGATCGAGGTCGAAAGCGAATTTCAGCACTCGCCCTTTACCCACCACCTGACGCCCCAATCGCTGCTGTCGATGTGTGAAAGCCTGTACGGGCGCAAGCCACAAGCTGCCCTGCTCTCGGTGCGCGGCTACCGCTTCCTGTTCACCCGTCAGCTTTCAGCACAAACCAGCGGGCTGCTGCCCGCAGCCACTAATCTGGCATTCAACTGGCTCAACGAAGATGGAACTCTGGCCTAGCGCCAGATGCGCTTCACGAGCCTCGATAGCCAGCAAGCAAAAAAGGAGACCGCATGAATATCACCAAGATACTGGAATATGCCCTTGAGCGCGAAAATGAAGGCAAGCGTTTCTTCGACGAAAATGCTGAACGCCTGCAAAACCCGGCTGCCCAACGCGCCTTCAAAGCCATCGCCTCAGAAGAACAACGTCATATCAACTTTATCGCGGCCCAACTTGCTGCCTTCGCGAACGCAGCCCCCGCCCCGGCGCCCGAGCTGCCCCAAGCCGGGTTCTTCGCTGAGCGCGCCGAGAATGAAAACATCGCCGAGACGGTTGGCGATTCGATGCTGGGAGACCTGCCGGTCCTGCGAATGGCTTACCTGATTGAGCACGACTTTGCCGAGTTCTACAAAATGGCGGCAGGCAAAGCCGAGGGCCAAGCCAAGGAAACCCTGATAATGCTCAGCAAGTGGGAAAGCGGCCACGAACGCCTGTTCAAAAGAATGCACGACCAGGCCTTTGAAAAATATGCCCTGATGCCCTGGGAAGAATAATCTCCTGAATGTATAAGAAAAAGGTGGACGGATGAAAAACATCCGTCCACCTTTTTCGTTGTGGGTATTTAGTTTATAAGCCCGCGAGCGTGCCGCGAACCCAATCCCCCACCAGCCAATACTTATAGTCCTGGCCCTGTGAAGCCCGCACTGCGCCAATGACGCCCTGAATCACGGAGACAATCGGCATAAAGCTGAACAGGCAGGCAAATGGAATTAAGAATATCCCAATCAGGAAGATCGAGAGAATCCCGGTAATCGCCCAGGCCAGGCCAATAATCGCCCCGCCGCCAACCCACCAGATTAACTGATTCATGAACGATTGCAGGCTGTGGTAGGCCACATAGCGCGAACGGTCGCGAAAGAGCAGGTAAATCACCAGCGCGGCAATCGGGCCAAAGAAGCCCGTAAACAAATTAACCACCACGCTCAAGTGGGCCAGCATGGCCCAGGTACGCTCCTCAGAAGGCGAAAGCGGCAAAGCAACAGGGGATGGAATTTCAACAGTCATCGTAATAGTCTCCTTTTTTAATTGCGTCTTGAGAGATATACGCCCCACTCCCATTGGAGTTGCAAATAAAAAAGGCGGCCTCTTGCGAGGCCGCCTGTGGAGGACTGACTAAAAACTAAGCCCAACCCTGGCTTTTGACAAAATTGGAGATGACCGGCACTTCGACATACTCGCCCTGGTAGGCTTTGAAACCCAAATAAATTTGGTAGAACCAAACCAGGATGCCGATGCAAAAGGTGGAAGTGATAATGGTGATAATTCCCAAAATCAGAGCCTGGACATTGTGGGCCTTTAGGAAAGGACGATTTTTCTTGTCTTCCATCAGCAGGATGATAATTGGCACGATCGGTGACAAAACATAAGCAAGCAAAGCCCACAATTTGTCATCGCTGGTAATTTCAGAATTTAAATTAGTCATTTTTTCTCCTCATGAATTAGTTTCTTCAATTTTACAACAAATCGGATAAAAAGCAACCTCATTAGGTCAGAATTCTCGAAACTAGGGCTGAAAACAGTACCAATTTACCAATTTTTAATAAAAAGACATCAAAAAAGAGTAAAAAATGATAGAATTTCTTATCCCATCACCTTTCACTCCATGGAGGAATTATGTCCAGCTTTGAACCTACCCCGTTGCCCGCGCCAAAGAAAAACAATACCACCCTTATTATCGCCATCGTAGCCGTTGTACTTATCTGCTGTTGCTGCGCCTGTTTCGTCAGCGTGGGCTGGAACTACGGCGACCAAATTCTGACCCTATTCGACTTCTAAACCCGCCAGCCAATGAACAACCCAAGCCCCAATTCAACCCTGATCGGCGCGCCGCTCAAATCGAACAACAAAATCCTGCTGATAGCCGTCGGTTTGGTTGTCTTGTGTTGTTGCTGTCTTGGCTTTCTCGGCTCAACCCTGGCCTTCGGCGAAATGTTTCTCGAAGCCCTCAGCATGTAAGCCGCTGTCTCTAAATAACGTCTGAAGCGCCAGCAGGCCCGCCAACGCCTGCTGGCGCGTGTTTTTATCCATTGTCAGCGCAGCGAACTCCTCCTCGTCCAGCACCGTCTGTGAGCCGTCTGCCGCCACCCACAGGTCGAGTGCCAGGTCGATATAGGAAATCGCACCCGGCCCGTCCCAAACCGCAGGCCGGCCAACATTGCAGTACCAGCCCTTAATCTGGTCGCCGTCCCGGTCATGAATCTCAAAAATGTTATACCAGCGGTCAGTAAAAAATACTTCCACAAAACGGTCGTTGCGCTTCAAAACAATCCCCTGAAAAGGCAGATCCTCCCGATTGAAAAGCGCTTCCAGGCGCACAAAATTCTTGCCGCGTGCCAGCACCCGGCCCTGGTACGACCAGGTAATCTCACCCTGCGGATTGCGCTTGTGGACCGTAATGGGATCGCTCATGGCAAGTATTCTACCTGAAATACCCGCAGATGGATGGTCTCGCCCAGGCGCGGGGCCTCCTTCACAAAAAAATACCAGCCATTCGCCAATTCCACCCGAAATTCGTCTCCCCGAAAAATGACATCCGAAACGACCCCGCTCAGCGTCCCGCCCGCCGCCACCCGTTCGGCCTGCGGACGCAGCAAAATCGTTTTGTGGAGGTCCAGACCTGCGGCCTGCAACGCCCCGCCGCCCTGCCCCGCTTCAACGACATTTCCCAACCCCAAAAAGGACGCGACCCACCCGCTGGCCGGGTGAGCAAAAACTTCGGGCGGCGTACCGGCCTGGGCAATCTGACCGTCCCGCAGCAGGATGATCCGATCCGCCAGGGTAAACGCCTCCTGCTGGTCATGAGTCACATAAATGGCGGGGATGCCCGTCTTGCGCAAAATCTGACGCAGCTCATCCAGGAGAGATTCCTTCAAGGCCCGATCCAGCGCGCCGAGCGGTTCATCCAACATCAACAAACGCGGGTTGGGAGCCAGCGCGCGCGCCAACGCCACGCGCTGCTGTTCACCGCCCGAAAGCTCCAGCACGCGCCGCTGCCCAAAACCCACCAGGTGGACAAGTTCGAGGCATTCCATCACACGCGCGCGCACATCCGATTCATCTCGCGGGTTCGTCAGGCCAGAAAATATCCTGGTTAATCTGGCTACACGATGCTCACTTCGTATTCTCAAGCCAAAAGCAACGTTCTCAAAAACAGTCAGATGCGGGAACAGGGCGTAATCTTGAAACATCAGCCCAAACCGGCGTTGATGGGCGGGCAGGCCTGCCAGCGATTGCCCATCCCAAAGGACAGCGCCGCTCTCAGCCTCTTCCAACCCGGCAATAATGCGCAAAATGGTCGACTTTCCAGACCCGGATGCGCCCAACAAGCACACCACTTCACCCGGAGAGACGGAAAAGGAAATCCCCTTGAGCAAAGGTTTGTTTTCATAAGATTTTACAATAGACGTGAGGGTTAGCATATTTTTCAGCCTGGAGACTCGCATAACAAATTATAAATCGCTGCCGGGCGGGCGCAATTTTTCGATGGCAAATATGCCAAGACCGGTCAGAAACATGAGCAGGGTCGCCATGGCCATCGCCTGACCGTAGTTGAGCGCACCGGGCTGGGACAAAAAACGATAGATGGCGGTCGGCAGGGTTGGGTATTCAGGGCGCGCCAAAAGGGAGGCCGCGCCAAATTCGCCCAGTGAAACGGTGAAAGCCAGCGCCCCAGCAGAAAGAACCGCCCGGCGGATGATCGGCCAGTCGATACGCAGCCAGACCTGGAGCGGAGTAGCGCCCAAGACGCGGGCCGCTTCACGGGTGCGCTCCGGGATGGTCGCCAGGGCCGCTTGCAGGTTGCGAATCACAAAGGGCAGGGCGATGGTGCTATGCGCTAGAGGAATCAGAAACGGGGAGGTGAGCAGGTTGAAGGTTGAAGACTGAAAGGTTAAAAGATTGAAAGTTGGCAGATTTTGGTTAAAGGTGACGATAAAACCCAGCCCAAGCGTAACAGCAGAAGCGCCGAGCGGCAGCATGATGAACGGGTCGATCCAGCGGACAAGTTTTCCGGCCCGGATCAGGGCGGAGGCGGCGGGAAAACCAAGCGCCAAAGAGATTAAAACCGTCAGCCCGGCATAGGCCAAAGAATTGAGAGCCGCCTGGACCGGCGGAACGTAAAAGAGCGAGCCGCGCCGGTTGATGAAGAGTTCACGGTAGTAAGCGAGGGTGAAGGTTTTGGAAAGTGGTGATTGGTAAGCGCGAGGCGCAGATTCGGCCTGCGGCGTAGGGGTTGTCAGCGGGGCGCGCCGCTCAGGGCTTAGGTTCGTGACCGAACGCAGGGGCAGCGAAGCGAGGGGCAGGGCGAAAAAACCGAAGCAAAGCAGGGACAAAGAGAGAATGAGCGTCTTTTGGAAAAGGGTTTTGGGCTGGCGGCGGGCGGCAGGCGGGCTGTTCGGTTTAATTTGAGTCGTGACCCGCGTCACATAGCGGCTGTAGAGGGCCGAAAGCCCAAGCGTGCAAAGCAATTGGATGAGAGAGAGCAGGGCCGCAGCGGGCAGGTTAAGAAAGCTGATCGCCTGAATATAAATCTCAACTTCGAGGGTGGCGTAGCGCACGCCGCCCAGCAGCAAAATCACGCCATAGCTGGTGAAGTCGAACAGAAAGACGAGCAGGCTTGCGGCCAAAATGGAGGGCCGCAAGAGCGGCAGGCTGACGCGCCAGAGAGTCTGCCAGGGGTTTGCGCCGAGCACCTGGGCCGAGTCTGTCAGGCGGGCGTCGAGGCTGCCCCAGGCATCGCCCACCAGGCGGATGACGATGGTCGTGTTATAGAAGACGTGCGCGATCAGGATTGCGCCAAAAGTGCCGATAAAGGCGATGGTGGGCAAGCCCGCGTCGGCCAGGAGCAGGTTGAGCCAGCCGCGCGGGCCGAGCAAGGCATTGAAACCGGCGGCGACGACCACCGTCGGGAGCATGAAGGGGATGGCGGTCAGCGTCCGCAGGGCGTTTTTTAACGGGAAATCGTAGCGGGCAAAAAGAAAGGCGAGCGGCAGCCCAAAGGTCAGGGTCAGCAGGGTTGAGGCCAGGGCCTGGTAAAAGGTAAACCCCAAAACGGAAGCAAGCCGCGGGTAGAACGATCCGCCCGGAGCCAGGATAAAGCCTGAATCAAGGCTGAGGGTCAGGATCCGAGCCAGGGGCAGGAAAAAGAAAATTCCCAAAAAAAGGAGGGCGGGAACGAGTCGTTTCACAGAAGTTGGCAATTATCGCAGCACGGTTTCGGTCCAGGCCTGAATCCAGGTTTCGCGGTTGGCGGCGGGGTCGAGACGGGCGGGATTTGTGGCGGTTTGGGCGTATTGGACAAACTCAGCGGGCAGTTGGGCGGCGGGGTTGACGGGATAAACGAACATGTTGAGCGGCATATCTGCCTGGAAGCTGATATTGAGCATGAAATTGATAAATTTTTCGGCCATTGCGCGGTGGGGTGTGCCTTTCAGGATGCCGACAAACTCGATTTGGCGATAGCAGCCGTCGAGGATCGAGGCGGTTGGGGCATCTGCCAGCGGCTCGGCGGCATAGAGGACTTCGGCGGCAGGGCTGGATGAATAGGAAACAACCAACGGCTGCGGCCCCTGGCCGGAGGAAGCGCTGAAGTTGGTGTAGTAGGCGGTTTCCCAGCCATCGACAACGGTCACGTCGTTGGCTTTGAGGGCGCGCCAGTAGTCGAGGTAGCCCTGTGGGCCGTAGCGCTCGATGGTGGCAAGCAGGAAGGCCAGCCCAGGCGAGGAGGTGGCCGGGTTTTGGACGACCAGCAGCCCTTTGTATTCGGGTTTGGTCAGGTCGGCAAGCGTCTGCGGGACGGGTAGATTTTTTTCGGCGAACCAGGCTTTATCGTAATTGATGCACACATCGCCAAAGTTTACCGGCAGGGCCCGATTTTGCGAGTCTAGTTGAAACTCAGCCGGGATTTGGGCCAGGAGTGGGGCGTTGTAAGGTTCAAAAATATCGGCATCGAGGGCGCGCGAGAGAAAGGTGTTATCGACACCGTAGAACAGGTCGGCCAGGGGCGCAGATTTGCTCAAAATGGCTTTGTTAAGGGCTGAACCGGTATCGCCGCTTTTGAGAAAAAAGAGTCTGACGTTGTTGGCTTCTTCAAAGGCGCGGATAACTTCTTCGCTGGCTGAGAAGGAGTCGTGGGTCATGATGGTTAAGGTTGAAGGCGACACGTCGGAAGGCGAAAGGGGGCCAGGTGCAGGGTTGGAGGGCTGCGGAGCACAGGCAGCCAGGGTCAAGACGATAAGGATGAGCAAGAGTTTTTGCATGGGAAAGTCTCCTGTTTAGCTTTTTGGGATAAGCCGCTCTGCGCGGCTGTGGATGCAAAGCAGCAGGCCGCTCGTCAGGCGGACGGTTGCGGTCGAGCCAGTTAGGACGTTGCTGATGCCGCGCGTGCGGTGCGGCGAGAGAGTCTCGGCCTGGAGCGGATATTGCAGGCCGCTGGTGGTGACTCCTTCGGCAGGCCGGCCCCAGGCGATCAGCGAAAGGCTGTCACCGGGCGCGCCTTCGATTTCGGCCTGCTGGTCGATGAAAAAGGCCGTGGTCTGGCCGTCTTCGGCGCGGGCTGCGGCGGCGATACAGGCCGGGTCTGAGAGCAGGCTGAGAATGCCGAGGGCGTGGTCGAGACGCCCGCCGTAAGCCCCAATCAACAAAATTGGGGCGCAGCCGAGCGAGAGGGCCTGTTCAAGAGCCAGTTCAAGATCGGTCTGGTCTTTGGCGGGCGGGTAACGCTCCAGCCTGGCCCCGGCCCGGGAAAATTGAGAAAGTTCAGCGGCGGTCAGCGAGTCGAAATCACCGATGATGATCGCGGGGGTTAACCCCAAACGGGCGGCATGGCGCGCGCCGCCATCGGCGGCGATGAGAATGTCGTCTGGCCGAAGCAGCTGGCGCACAAAATCAGGCTGGGGTGGTTCGCCATTGGCGAAAAGAATGGCACGCGGCATAAGAAAACATCCTCCCGGTGCAGGAAGGATGTTGAAGGTTACTTAAGCATCCCTCCGCCGGTACTAACCGGATCAGGTTCTGCGGGTCGAGCGTTGGGCGCTCCTCTCAGCCTGCTGGGCAGGCTCCCCGTTCAATTGTCGGTCTTTCAAATTGTATTGTAATCGAAAGCAGCAGAATCATCAAATTTGGTAAAATGAAACCATGCGCGCACAAAAATACTTTCCGGCCATCTTTCTGCTCTTTCTGTTAACGGCCTGCACAAGGGCCGCGCCGGTCGACACGACCGCTTTCACGCCGCTGGCCCCGGCCAACGTCTCCCTGCCGACCCTGGCCCCCGTTCAGACCTACCTGCCGCCCACCCGGTCGGCGGGGACACCCGTTGCAAGCCCCACGCCCAACGTCCAGATCATCCTGCCGACCTTTACGCCGCTCTCAGCGGGGCAGTTCAACCTGGATACGGCCACCCCCGGGCCGGTCACTTACGTCGTTCAAAGCGGCAATTTTTTGGGACAAATTGCCGAAAGTTACGGGATCAGCACCGAGGAGCTGGCCGCCGCCAATGGGCTGGACCCGGTTTACGGGATCATCTACCCCGGCGACGTACTGCTGATTCCGATCAGCCCGGAGCAGGCCAGCCTCCAGGCGACGCCCAACGCTGTCCGAGTCTCCTCCGATTATTTCAAAATCATCCCCGATTCAGAACTGGTTTATTCGCCGCTGGCAACCTTGCTTAATATCGAGGCTTTTGTGCGTCAGCAGGGCGGCTACCTGGCCTACTACAGCCAGGAGGTAGAGGGAGAAATCCTAAGCGGAGGTCAAATCGTGCGGCGGGTTGCACTGAATTACTCGGTCAACCCGCGCCTGCTTTTGGCCGTGCTCGAATATCGCAGCCAGTGGGTCACCAATCCCAGCCCGGCCCCCTCCACGCTCGAAACGCCAATCGGCTACATCGACGAAACCCGGGTCGGCCTCTACCGCCAACTGGCCTGGGCCGCCGATAAACTCAACCAGGGCTTTTATGGCTGGAACGAGGGAAAAATCGAGGCCTGGCAATTGGTAGACGGAACACTGCTGATGACCCAGCCCGGCATCAACCCTGGCACGGCGGGCGTGCAACACCTGTTCGCCAAGCTGGACGACCAATCCACCTGGCGGATCGACACCGGCCCAAATGGGCTGTACGCCGCCTACAGCCAGATGTTCGGCTACCCTTTCGATTGGGCCATCGAACCGATCCTGCCGGCTGGCCTGAGCCAACCGGCCTTGATCCTGCCCTTTGAAAAAGGGGATGTCTGGGCCTACACGGGCGGGCCGCACGGCGGCTGGGACAGCGGCTCGGCCTGGGCCGCAATCGACTTTGCGCCGCCGGGTGAGCCGATGGGCTGCGCCCAAACGGGAGCCTGGGTGACGGCCATCGCAGACGGAAAAATCGTCCGCTCTGAAAACGGAGCGGTCGTCCAAGACCTGGACGGTGACGGACTCGAACAAACCGGTTGGACCATCCTCTACATGCACATCGAAACCCGTGATCGGGTCGCGCTCGGGCAATACCTCCGCGCTGGAGAGCGGATTGGGCATTCCTCGTGCGAGGGCGGGTTTTCCAACGCCAACCATCTCCACCTTGCCCGCCGCTACAACGGAGTCTGGATTGCTGCGGATGCGCCTGAGTTAAGTTTTGTGATGGACGGCTGGGCCGTCAGCGGCAGCGGGGTCGAATATGACGGCTGGCTGACCAGGGATGGCCTGAGCCTCGAAGCCTGGGAAATTGTCGGCCCAATCAACCAGATCCAACGTCCATGAAACGATTGGCGCAAGTCATTTTCCTGATGGTATTCACCACCTCCTGCGCCGCCCCGGGCGCAAGTCTGTGGGGCGGCATTGCCACACCCACCCCGCCCGGCTCCGCGACCCCGACCCGCATCACCTACGCCCTGGTCGCCACGATCACCCCCAGCCCAACCGCCACCCCGCCGATGGTCATGCCGATCTCCGACATCCCCACCCCGGGCGCGCTGCTCATCCCAACCCTGCCGCCGATCAACCCGGCCGGGCCGATGCTCTTGCTGCGCTCGCACAGCGGCGACACGCTCGACATCATCGCCAAACGCGCCAACGTGCGCGTCGACCAGATCATCTCGGATGTCATTCTGCCGGCCCCGAACGCCCTGCTCGACCCCGGCATCCAACTGCTCGTCCCGGATCAATTGCCCGCCGAGCGCACCAGCAACGGACAAATGCTGCCCGACAGCGAATTTGTGCTCTCGCCCGCTACAATCGGCTTCGATACCGCGCAATACGTCAGCCAGGCGGGCGGCTACCTGGCAATCTACACCGAATACCTGATGAGCAACGGCGAAACCAGCGGCGCGCAGGCCGTCGAAAAGATTGCCTACGACAACTCAATCAATCCGCGCCTGTTGCTGGCGATCATCGAACTCGAAAGCCACTGGGTGCGCGGCACGCCCACCAATTTCGCGCAAGACGACTACCCTCTCGGTTATGTCGATTACCACTATCAACACCTCTACCGCCAAATGATGTGGGCAGTCGGCGAACTGTCCGTCGGCTATTACGGCTGGCGCTCCGGCGAAATCACCCAGATCAATTTTGAAGACGGCTCCAGCATCAGCCTTTCGCCCTCCCTGAATGCGGCCACCGTCGGGCTAATGTACTTCTTCTCCAAAACCCGTAACCGCGAAACCTGGGCCCAAGCCGTGGCCGCCTTCCCCGGCATCTACACCGAAATGTTTGGCGACCCGTGGCCGCTCGTCCAGGCCAGCGAGCCACTTTTTCCGCCCGGCCTCACCCAACCCGAACTCAGCCTGCCCTTTGAACCCGGCCAACTCTGGGCCTACACCGGCGGCCCGCACTCGGCCTGGGAACGCAAAGGCGCGATGGCCGCCATCGATTTTGCGCCGGGGGCCAGTGAAACCGGCTGCATCAAATCCGATAGCTGGGTTGTGGCCCCGGCCCCCGGCCTGGTTGTTCGCACCAATGAAGGCGTCGTTATCCTCGATCTGGATGGCGACGGCCACGAGGAAACGGGCTGGGTGCTGCTCTTCCTGCACATCGCCAGCCAAAATAAAGTAAAAGTTGGCGACATTCTTCAAAAAGACGATAAAATCGGCCACCCCTCCTGCGAAGGCGGCGTCTCCACCGGGACCCACGTCCACTTCGCGCGCAAATACAACGGTGAATGGATGCTGGCGGGCGGCGTGCTGCCCTTCACCCTGAGCGGCTGGGTGGTGGCCCAGGGCAGCGCAATTTACAAAGGCGCGCTCACCCGCAACGGGATCGTCGTCAACGCCAGCACGAGCGGCTCCTACGAAACAAGGATCATCCGTGAGAAAGACCAATAATTTTATTTTTTCTGGGGGATTGAAGCCGATTCGACGCCTCAGCCTGATTCTGACCCTCGGCCTGACCCTGCTCGGATGCAGCAGCGCGCCGATCTCAAACGACCCGCAGCCTGGTTCGCCGTTAATCGACAACTTCCCGACCCCCGCCGCAGCATTAACTCCCCTTCCCAGCCGGGCCCCCTTCCAGCCGGGCGAACTGGTTGAGTACATTGCCCAAACCGGCGATACCCTGCCGGCCCTAAGCCTGCGCTTCAACACCACCGAAGCCGAAATCCGAGCGGCCAACCCGCAGATTCCGCAAGACGCGACCACCATGCCGCCCGGATTCCCGATGCAGATTCCAATCTATTACCAGCCGCTCTGGGGCACAACCTACCAAAGCCTGCCAGATTGGCACTACGTCAACGGCCCGGCCCAGGTCGGCTTCAACACTGCCGAATTTATCAATCAACACCAAGGCTGGCTCAAAACCTACCTTGAACCCGGCTTTGAAGGCAGCCGCAGCGCCGCCGCCGCGATAGATTTGGTTGCCAAAAATTTCAGCATCAGCCCGCGCCTGCTGATTGCGATGCTCGAATACCAGGCCCAGGGATTATCCAACCCGGCCCCGCCCCAAACCGTCTATTTTTTAGGGTATCCAAGCAACAGCTACAAAGGACTTTACCTGCAACTGGTCTGGGCTGCCAACACGCTCAACAACGGCTATTACGGCTGGCGCGGCGCAAACCTGCGCGAATTTGAAACCCCCGATGGGCGCCTCCAGCGCCCCGATCCCTGGCAAAATGCGGCCAGTGTCTCGCTGCAATACTTCTACTCCCGCCTATACAACAGCCCACTCTACGATCAGATTATCGGCCCGGGCGGCCTGGCTCAAACCTACACCAGCCTGTTTGGCAATCCCTGGCAAAATGGCGAGGCTCACCTGCCCGGCAGTTTGCGCCAGCCTGAATTCAGGCTGCCTTTTGAGAACGGCAAATCCTGGAACTACACCGGCGGCCCGCACACCGGCTGGGGAGTGGGAGAACCTTTCGCCGCCATCGATTTTGCCCCGGTAGGCGTTTCAAACTGCGACTCGACCAGCGAATGGGTGACTGCGATGGCCGCCGGTCTGGTTGTGCGGACAGAGACCGGCGTCGTCGTGCTCGACCTGGACGGCGACGGACAGGAAGGCACCGGTTGGGTGATTTTCTACCTGCACGTTGCCACCCAGGATCGCGCCCGAGTCGGACAGTCGCTGCCGGTCGGCGGGCGGATCGGGCATCCATCCTGCGAAGGCGGATCATCGACCGGGACACACGTCCACATTGCGCGCAAATACAACGGCGAATGGATTCTGGCCGATGGGCCGCTGGCCCTAAACATGGAGGGCTGGGTGGCGGCCAAAGGCCCCCAAGCCTATCGCGGCATCCTGACGCGCTACTCGCGCACCATCACCGCTTCAACCAGCGCCGAAGGAAAAAGTGTAATCACAGCGGGCGAATAAATGCGCAGGCTGCGCGTCAGGCTGGCCGCCAAACCCCTTCTTTCAGCAACTCAGGGCTGCCCGCATCGCGAATGAAATACTTCATTTGCATCGGCACAACCTGCCCCAGCATAGACTGGGCCGGGCAGTATTTGGTGGCAGAGAGTTCAATCGCGCGCAAGACAGCCGACTCATCGATATTCGTGCCGCTAAAGTGATATTCAATCACAATCTGAGTAAAGACATGCGGATGCTGCTCCTGCTGGTCGGCATGAACTTTGACCTCGAAGGCCGCCACGTCTTGCTTCTTCTTGCGGACAATCGAAATCACGTCCATGGCGGTACAGCCCGCCAGCGAGACCGCCATCAGCTCCAGCGGACGAAAGCCATCGTTCGCGCCGCCCACATCCGGGTGCGCACCGAGCGGCACGTCAAAGCCAGTCTCCGCCGTACCGCTAAAGGACATCCCATTTTTCCAGGTAACTTTTGCATCCATAAGATTTTCTCCTTATCGTAAAAGGACTGACAAACCTGTCAGTCCTTTATGATTATTCTTGCGCCAGAAGCGGGGTTACGTATTTCTCAAGCGCGGCCAGGCTAATCTCGCCCGACCAGGTCAGACGCACCATGCCCTGGCGGTCGATGACGAACGAGGTCGGCAGGCTAGTGACACCAAAAGCCTTGCTGGCCGCGAAAGCCGGGTCCGGCCACACCGGAAAGGTCAGGCCATATTGGGCAACAAAGCTGCGCACATCCAGGTTGCCTTGCAAACCGTCTTCGATTGCAATAATCACAAAACCCTTGCTCTTGTGTTTCTGGTAATAGGCTTGCAGGGTGGGCATTTCAGCCTTGCAGGGCGGACACCAGGTTGCCCAGGCGTTATACAAGATCACCTGGCCTGAGTAATCTGAAAGCGCGACCGGGTTGCCGTCCAAATCGCTGAGGGAGGCATCGGGCGCAGGATAATTGACCGCCACTGGCACGATCATACCTTCTTCCAGCTCGCCAATGCTCTGGGCTGCCTTTGGGATAGCCAGAAAACCCGCCAGCGCGACCAGCATCAGGCCCAGGCCGACCACCAGCATCAAAATACTCTGGCTGCTGACGGTTTTGGCCTTTTGCCTGGCATGATGGCGTTTGGACGGCATCTTACCTGGCTCCGTGCAGCGTCCGCCGGATTTCATCCAGCAGCTGGGCTTCAGGGACGGCCCCAATCACCCGGGCGGCGCCGTCATTGATGATCGTATCAGGCACGCCGCTGATTTGATGCCGTTCTGACAATTCCGGGAATTCTGTCGCTTCGACGCCCTCGGCCCGGATCATGGCCGGGTTTTCCATCGCAAACTGATGAGCGAGCAGCACGGCTCGCGGGCAGTACGGTCAGGTAGGGGTGACGAAAACTTGCAGCAGGAGCGGGTTGGTCAGCCCTTTCAGGTAGGCGCGCGTCTCAGGCGCAAGCCCTGAATCACGGCCCGATACCAGTAAAATATCCTGAATCAAAACGCTAAACTCGTGGCCGGAGGGGATTCCCAGATAGCGCAGGCCCAGGTCTGTCAGCTGCTCGCCTTCACGAGCCAGGATCAAAATCGCCGGGGCTTCGCTGACATTAAATTTAACGGCCAGATCGGCGTCGGCTTGCAGGTCGTAAATCCGCAGGCTGAGTTGCTCCGAAAGCGGGGCCACTTCTTCGAGCAGTTGGCGCACATCGTCACAATAATCGCAATTCTCTTTTGAGACAAACAGCATCAGTTCCACCGGATACTGCATTTTCTCAAAGACATCGCGGATTTGCCCGCTAATATCATCGTTGAGCAATTTTTCCATTATTTCTCCTTGGGATGGTTGCCCGCACGGGGCAAAAATGGGTTATCAGGTGCAGCCGCCGCCCCCGCCCAGCGTAAAACCACAGACGGGGCACTCCAGATCGAGCACGCCGTTATAGTCCAGGCGGCCCTGTTTGCAGCGCGGGCAAATTGCGCCGCGCCGGGGCGGTTCTGGCGTTTCAGGGTTCAGTTGAGGGGATTCAGCCACACCAATTGGATGCGCAAATCGTCCAAAAGTGGCAATTTTATTTTTCAGGCAGAATGAAATCATCCAATTTAAGGGCATGGAAAAGCCGGGCGCGCGCCCCGTCTGGCACGTCCACTGCGCGCCCGCTGTTCTGATACAGGTAAATCGTCTTGCTGATCGTATCGACCACCACCCGGCAATTTTCACAATCGCGCATGTGGCTTTCCAACTCGGCGCATAAATCTTCGGGCAGGCTGCCCTCCAGATAATCGTTCAAAGAAGCCAGGATGGCGCGGCAATCCTGTTGATGTTCACTCATTTTGCACTCTCCGGATCGAGACGTTCGCCATAATAACTGGAAAGCGACTCGCGTAGATGAAGACGGGCGCGCAGCAGACGGGTTTTTACCGCTGTTTCGCTCAACCCTAACGCCTCGCTGGTTTCCCGGATCGAAAGGCCTTCGATATCCCTTAGCAAGAAAACCACCTTGAGCGTCTCTGGCAAACCCTGAATGGCGAGGTCCAATTGGCTTTTAGACTCATCTGTCAGGAACTCGTGTTCCGGCAGACAGCACCAATCTGTAAACTGGGTCGGCAAAAAGCCTTCGTCATCTTCGTCCAGGTTCTCGTTGACCGGCAGGCTGGGACGGCGTTTGCGCAGCAACATCAGGGCTTCGTTGGCCGCGATTCGGTACAACCAGGTCGAAAGGCTGGAACGGCCCTCGAAGCCGGGCAAGTGTTGCAAGGCCTTTAAAAAGGTATTTTGAAGCACATCCTCCGCGTCGGCGCTATCGCCAAGCATCTTCAGCCCCAAACGGTAAATCGGCGTGTAATAAGCATCCACCAGACGGGCAAACTCAGCGCGGTCGCCACTCTTTAGCAAGTCAACAGATAATTCAGGCGTACTTGTTTCATTCATTAGATGCGTCCTGTCGGGAAATGTTACAAATGTCATCCGAGTATACCTGAAATAGGCTTGTTCCTGCCTCGGCCTGTCATTTCTCTACCGGACAAAAATAAATAGTGGCTGACAACTGGTAAGATTGGGTTCCTATCAGAGAACCAGGAGCCGACCATGAGTGACAACCACCAACGCTATCGTAGCATAAGAACAGCACTTTCA
>JAVEWN010000027.1:0-35079 GCA_034004515.1 Anaerolineales bacterium
ACGGCTCTCCAGACCCAACCGCCTCAGGCCGCGATGTGCGCGAGACCTTCGCCCGGATGGCGATGAATGACGAAGAGACGGTCGCGCTGATCGCAGGCGGCCACACCTTCGGCAAAGCCCACGGCGCGGGGGATGCGAAACTGGTCGGGCGGGAACCGGAAGCGGCCGGGCTTGAAGAAATGGGCCTGGGCTGGAAGAGCAGCTTTGGGACAGGCATGGGCGCGCATACCATCGGCAGCGGGATCGAGGGGGCCTGGAAGCCCAACCCCACCCAATGGGACATGGGCTATTTCGACATGCTCTTTGGCTATGAATGGTCTCTCGTCAAAAGCCCGGCCGGGGCCTGGCAATGGCAGGCCGCCGACGTGCGCCCCGAACACATGATTCCCGATGCGCACGACCCGACCAAGAAACACCGCCCGATGATGACCACCGCCGATCTTTCGCTGCGTTTCGACCCGATCTACGAGCCGATCGCGCGCCGCTTCCACCAGAATCCGCAGGCCTTTGCCGACGCTTTCGCCCAGGCCTGGTTCAAACTGACCCACCGCGATATGGGGCCGAAATCCCGTTACCTCGGCCCGGAAGTCCCGGCCGAAGACCTGCTCTGGCAGGATCCAATTCCGGCGGTCGATCATCCCCTGGTGAATGCCCAAGACATCGCCGACCTGAAAGCCCGGGTGCTAAATTCCGGCCTGGCGATTGCCGAACTGGTTTCGACGGCCTGGGCCTCGGCCTCCACCTTCCGCGGCTCGGACATGCGCGGCGGCGCCAACGGGGCCCGCATCCGCCTCGCTCCCCAAAAAGACTGGGAAGTCAACCAACCCGAGCAACTGGCAAAGGTCTTAGCGGTGCTGGAGGGTATTCAGCACGCCTTCAACGAGGCCCAGACCGACGCCAAGAAAGTCTCACTGGCCGACCTGATTGTGCTGGCGGGCTGCGCGGCAGTTGAATCGGCGGCCAAAGCGGGCGGCTTCGACATCGCGGTGCCCTTTACGCCGGGCCGGACCGACGCCTCGCAGGAACAGACCGATGTCGAATCGTTCCAAGCCTTGGAGCCGGAAGCGGATGGTTTCCGAAATTACCTGAAACATACCTTCACGATTCCGGCGGAAGAGCTGCTGATCGACAAGGCCCAACTGCTGACCCTGAGCGCGCCCGAAATGACGGTGCTGGTCGGCGGGCTGCGTGTCTTGGGGGCCAGTTGCAACGGCTCGAAGCACGGCGTCTTTTGCGAGCAGCCGGGCAAATTAACCAATGACTTCTTCGTCAACCTGACCGACATGGGAACCAGCTGGCATCCCGTTGAGGAAGCTGCCGACACCTTCAACGCTCACGACCGCAAGACTGGCGCAGTCCGCTGGAGCGGGACGCGCGTTGATCTGGCTTTTGGTTCCAATTCACAGCTGCGGGCCCTGGCTGAAGTCTATGCCCAGGATGACAACAAAGAGAAGTTCGTGCGCGACTTTGTAGCCGCCTGGAACAAGGTCATGAATCTGGATCGGTTTGACCTAGCGCGGGCCTAACCTGCTGCCGACTGGCGGCGCGACCCAGATAACAAAAAACCGCATCCACTGAGGGTGCGGTTTTTATGTCGGTAGAGATGTTTTTTGAGCCTACCTTAGAGATCAAAACGATAGACGTTCGTTTCCCAACGTTTGAAGCCCAGTTTTTGATAGAGTTGGTTGGCAGCCGCGCGGCGTGGGTTGGAGGTCAGGGCCAGGTAATTTGCGCCCAGCGCGCGCGCCAGGCGAATGGCTTCTTCTGTCAGGGCCGCGCCAACCCCCTGTCCGCGCGCCTCCTGCGCCACCACGACATCTTCCAGGCGGGCGTGAACCCCCGTCGGCGCGCGCACCAGGCTGAGGGTCGCCACGCCGACGATCTTGCCCTGCGGCGTGAGACGGGCCGCCAGCAAAATGCTGCCCTCGAAAGCGGCCAGGGCCTCCAGTTCGGCCCGCGTCGGGGCTAAAACACTGCTGGTCAGTTGCGGGATCAGGTCTTGGAAAGCCTGGTAAATCTCGTCTGTGATAGTGTCTACGCGAAAAATAATCATGTTTTTCTGTCAGGGAATATTCCGGCGATAGATGACGCTGCCACTGACTGTGGTTTCGGGCTGATAGTTTTGGCTGACAAAGTCATAAAAAAGCCCAATATTGGCAGGCAGGGTCTTCCAAAGTTTGCCGGTTTGCTCCTGGCTGCGGCGTATTTCCGGGTTGAGGGCAGGGAGTAAATCCTGGTTGACGGCGTGCGTGTCAACAATCAGCAGCGGCGGGTTGGCTGTAATTTCATTCAGGAAGCGTTCAGACAGGCGGGTCGAGATGGGCGAATCGACCAGCAACGGATAAAACAGGACCGAAGATGGACTCTCACGGCGCGAGAGATAATTGTAGGCCAGGCGGCCGCCCCAGACCAGCACAGAATCATCCGGGCTGGTAGTGCGGCGCAGGTAGGCCGCAACGGGATCGTCGATCTCAATCCCAAGCTGACGGTCTGTCGCCACCTGGCGCAAACTGGAGGCCATTTCCGTCAGCGGCGTGGCCAGCAGGGCGGCACAAACCACCAGCAAGCCAAACGCAGCCCAGGCCCGGCGGGCATCGAACAGCTTGCACAGCCCCGGCAGTTGGGACAGCAAATGGGCGCTCAAAAGAGCCAGGGCCGGCATCCAGGTGATGTAGTAGTGCGGATATCCCCGCCCTGAAAGACCGCTCAAAAGGGCTTCAAGTGGGAAAAGGATAAGCAGGAACAGATTCCACGGGTTGCGCTGGGGAGCGAGGCTTGCCGCAAGCAAATAACCCAAGAGGGCAAAACCAGCCGGAATACCGATAAAAACAAATCCCGCGGCCAGGCCAGAGAGTAAATTCTTCTGCCCGCCGCTCAGGTAGAAGTTGAAAATCAGGGCCGCATCCAGCATCTCGCGCAGGCTGCCCTGCCAGAGCAGGAAAATGCCCATCAGGCCGAGCACGAGCAGCGCGCCTAATCCAGACCAAAGCAGGCGAAATGCAAGCGGACGAATTTCGCGCTGAAGCAGCGCGTCTGCCGCCCAAACCAACCCCAGCGCAAGCTGAACGCCGGTATTGTTGGCCCGCAACAGGAAACTTAATCCAAAACTGATGCCGATCAGAAAGGGGTATAAACGCTTGCGGGGCGACTGGATCGCAAGCGAGAAAAACAGGATGGCGGCAAAATTAAAAGGCAGGGAATATTCTTCGGTCAGATTACCGCCTTGCAATACCCCTTGAATCCCCGACAGCCAGGCGAGCGTGCCAAACAAGGCCGGGGCAAAACCATACTGACGGTGCAGGCCAAAAAAACCAAGCCCGGCAGAAGCCAGCACAACCGCCAGCTCGAGTAACCAGACGCCCCAGCGTGTGCCGCGTCCGAGCCACAGGCCGAGGGCGTTTATATAGAAAATGCCAGGCGGTTTACTCTCCCACAAATCGAGGTAGGGGATTTTCCCTTGCAGAATCTGTTGGCCGATATAGAGATAATAGCCACTGTCCAACGAGGGGAAGTTGCGGAGCGGGTTAGCCTGGGCCAGAACGCCCAGCGCCAGCACAAACACAACCAACACAACCAGCAAGACAGGCAAAATCTGCTGAAATCGCCGCAGGCTGCTCATGATTTCATCAACCTGCGTAATGCGTGCAGCTTTTCGACCATTTCGGACGGCAGGTGTTCGATGTGACCCAGGCCATGCGCCAGGACGATGACCCGCGCAACGTGCTCGACGCGCTCCAAATTGATCAGCGCTTCGTCCAGGTCCTGCCCGACGGTGATTACGCCGTGATTGCGAATCAGGATTGCATCGTGCCGGCGGATGTGTTCGCGGATGGCCTGGGCGTTTTCGTCGGTGCTGGGCGTGGCAAAGGCGGTCGTCGGGACGGGGCCGAGACCTTCGAGCAATTCGGGTAAGACATCGACCGGCAACGGTATCCCGGCAACGGTCAGAGCGGTCGCATGTGGCGGGTGGGCATGGATGATTGCCCGTATATCGGGGCGCTGGCGGTAGGCCTCGAGGTGCATGGGGGTCTCAGAAGAAACCCGGCGCTTTTTGCGAGGATCCGCTTTTAAAACTTTGCCCTCCAAATCGACGATCAGCAGGTCGTCCCATTCGAGGCGGCCTTTGCAAAGGGTTGAGGGGGTAATGACCATGCGGTCTTCGCCCATGCGGGCAGAAATGTTGCCGTTGTTGGCCGGCATCAGGCCCTGGACGTAAGCCAGGCGGCCGGCTTCGACAATCGCCTGGCGCAGATCGCGTTCGGTCGCAATTTCGCCAAAGCGCAATAAATTGACCATATCTTCACCTATCCAGTTGTAAGCCGGGGCTGAGCGCAGCGCGGCCACAGGCTAAGCAGCGCATAATAAGCGACATAAATGAACGAGGCCCAGATGGCCCATTGCGGGACAGCCGGATATTGCAGAACGCTCCAGATGCCGACTGCGGAATAGGCATACGAAAAGGCGAGCGTCAGGCGGCGCAAGCGCGTATTGCGGCTGGGATAGATGTATTTGACAGGCACAAAGACCAGAATGTTGAAGGCAGACAGCAGAGCCAGGTTGACCCACGGGTTCAGCCCCAGCAGGAGCATATAAATAACCATCACGTTCCAGTAGGATGGAAATCCTTTAAAGAAATATTCTTCGGTTTCGTCGGTCTTGGCATCGACCTGGGTGAACTGGTAGGCCGAGCTCAGCAGAATTGCAATCGCTCCGGGCCAGCGCATGGATTCGGGCAGGATGCCAGCTTCGATCAAAAAAAGGGCCGGGACAATCACATAATTGAAGTAGTCGAGGATGTTATCGAGCAGAGCGCCGTCGATATTGCGGGCGTAGGTTTTGACATCGGCCCAGCGCGCCAACATGCCATCAAAACCGTCCACAAACATCGCCAGCACCATCCACAAGATGGCGCTGCGCCATTCGTGGCGGAAGATTGCCACCAGGGCCAGCAAGCCCCAGATTGCGCCGGTTGCCGTGAAAAGATGGACGCCCATCGCCAGAATTTTTCGATGGGAAAGGCTGGAAGCAGGTCTCATATTTATCATGCCCGCAATTATAGCCGAATGTAAGAGACGCGAATTCGGTATAGGGTTTTTGAGCCTGGCAGCGCCCGCCAGGGCAGGTGTTGCGTGAGAAAACACAAAACGTCAGTCCTGGATTCTATCCCGGGCTGACGTTAAGCGGAGTATCCCGCAATCAAAACGCGGGCTGCCCACTTCTGGAAGAAATGAACAGCCCGCGCAGCGCGTTCGTAAACCAGTAGACATCTTGCCCGGGCTGCAACAAGTCCTGATCGGAGGGCGAAGGCCCTGAATTTATCGAAGGGTTGCGCCGCCCGTAGTCGCAGGACGCTCCGCTCACCTGTACCGGCGGCACTGGCGCAGGCAAGGCTTGCGGGTCAAAATGATACTCTTAATAGACAGCGCTGGCCTTGACCATGGCAATCGTGACCCGTTCGCCGTCGAACTCTTCAATCTGCATCTTGGAGGTCACCAGCGATTGGGCAAAGTGCATCTCAACGCAGAGTGTTTCAGACATGATGGTTTCGCGGTGGGCTTCGATGGCTTGCTTGAGCTCAGGTGTGGCGTTCAGGTAAAGCAGGATGCGATCTGCCACGTTGAAGTTGGCGGTCTTGCGGAAGTCCTGGACGCGGCGCACAAATTCCCGCGCCATCCCCTCGCGGACGAGTTCCGGCGTCAGGTCTGTGACCAGGGCGGCCACATACGGACCATCTTCGGCAACGGCAAACCCTTCTTTTGCCAGGGTTTTGACTTCGACTTCGTCGGCCAGAATTTGATAGGTTTCATCGCCCACTAGCACCTGAAGCATCTCACCGGCAGAAAAAGTCTGCGCCGCCTGTTCGGCGTTCATGGCCTGGATGGCTTTGGCGATGGCCGGGAAGCGGTTGCCATATTTCTGCCCCAACTGTTTGGGCAGCGGTTTAACCGAGTGCGAGACGGCTTCGGTCGAGGCGTCCAACAGGCGCACCTTTTTGACGTTTAACTCGTCCATCAGCAGGTCGTCAAAGTCAGTCACCGCCCGGCGTTCGTCCGGGTTGCCGACCGAGAAGGCGGCTTCGGCCAAGGGCTGGCGTACCTTGCGGTTGGCTTTGGCGCGCGCGGCGTGTCCAAGCGAGGCCAGGCGCATCACCAGACGCATATCGCGGTTGAGTGATTCGTCAATCCGGGCAGAATCCGATTCAGGCCAGCCCGCTAAATGGACTGACTCGGGGGCAGACGGGTCGTGGGCGCGGGCCAGGTTCTGGTACAACTCTTCGGCCAGGAAGGGCATGGTCGGGGCGAGCAGTTTGCTGAGCGTTAGCAGGGCCGTGTGGAGGGTGGCGTAAGCGGCCTGTTTGTCGGAATCCGAGTCCGACTTCCAGAAGCGGCGGCGTGAGCGGCGCAGATACCAGGTCGAGAGATGTTCGACAAATTTCTCCAGCGGACGGGTGGCCCCGGTCACGTCATATTGCTCAAGCGACTCGCTCACATCCCGCACGAGCGTGTTGAGCTCCGAAAGCAGCCACTTATCAAGCGAGGAGTAAGCCAAACCGGCCGTGTTCTGAGCGGGCTGCCATTTATCGAGGTTGGCGTAGGTCACGAAGAATGAGTAAACGTTCCAAAGCGTCAGCGTGAAATTGCGCAGGACTTCGCTGACCAGGTCGACCGAGAAGCGGCGTTCGTTTCCAGGCGGCGTAGCAGTGTAAAGATACCAGCGGAAAGCGTCCGCGCCGTTGACGGTCAGAACGTCCCAGGGGTTGACGATATTGCCGCGCGATTTCGACATTTTATAGCCATCACCGTCCAAAATCAGCCCGAGGCAGATCACATTTTTATAGGCGACACTTTCGAAAACCATCGTGCTGATGGCGTGCAGGGAATAGAACCAACCCCGGGTCTGGTCGACCGCTTCGCAAATGTAATCAGCGGGGAACTGGGATTCGAATTTTTCCTTGTTCTCGAAGGGATAGTGCCACTGGGCGACCGGCATCGCGCCCGAATCGAACCAGACATCGATCAGCTCCGGGACACGGGTCATCTTGCCGCCGCATTCCTGGCAGGCAAAGTGAACGCCATCGACATGCGGACGGTGCATATCGAGCTGCGATTGGTCGCGCCCGGTTAGCTGCGAAAGCTCGCCCAGCGAGCCAATGCAGTGCTGATGCTTGCAGGTTTCACATTCCCAAACCGGCAGCGGCGTACCCCAATAACGTTCGCGGGAAAGCGCCCAGTCGATGTTGTTGTTCAGCCAGTTGCCAAAACGGCCATCCTTGATGTGATCCGGGACCCAATTGATCGTCTGATTGAGGTCAACCATCAACTCCTTATACTGGCTGGTGCGGATATACCAGGCCTCGCGGGCATAGTACAACAAGGGAGTCTTGCAGCGCCAGCAAAACGGATAGGTATGTTCATACGTTTCAGCGCGAAAGAGCAGGCCGCGATTGCGTAAATCCTGGGTGATGAACGGATCAGCGTCTTTGACAAACTGTCCACGCCAGGGCGTCACTTCAGGGATGAAAGTACCATCCGGCGCGACAGTCATAATCACGGGCAGGTCGTGCTCCATCGCCACGCGCATATCGTCTGCGCCAAAGGCCGGGGCGATATGAACCAAGCCGGTCCCATCTTCCGTCGTCACAAAATCACCAAAGATGACGTAGTGAGCCGGTTTTTCGGACGGCAAAAAGGTGAAAAGCGGCTTGTAACGCAAATCTTTTAGTTTCTTACCTTTGAAGGTTTCCAAAACCTTAACTTCTTCGCCGCGGAAGACCTTCTCCAGCAGGGCCTGGGCCAGAATCAATTTTTCTGTGCCGCCTTCTTCGAGCGCGCGCTCGACCTTGACGTACTCAACGCCCTCGCCAACCGCCACAGCCACGTTCGAGGGCAGCGTCCAGGGCGTGGTCGTCCAGACCAAAAGCGAAGTCCCCGGTTCGTCGACCAGCGGCATCCGCACAAAAACCGAAGGGTCGCTGGCTTGCTCGTAGCCTTGCGCCACCTCGTGATCCGAAAGCGGCGTGCCGCAGCGCGGGCAATAGGGCACCACCTTAAAACCTTGATAGAGCAGGCCCTTGTCCCACATCTGACGCAGCAGCCACCATAGCGACTCCATGTAGCCGCTCGTGAAAGTAACATAGGCGTCCTGCAAGTCCACCCAGTAGCCCATCCGGTCAGTCAGGCGCTCCCAATCCTGAATATAATCAAACGCCGATTTACGGCACAGTGCGTTGAATTTCTCAATGCCGTAATCTTCGATCTGCTGTTTGTTGGTAAAGCCGAGTTTCTTCTCGACCTCGATTTCGACCGGCAGGCCGTGCGTATCCCAGCCGCCGCGGCGCGAGACGTGATAGCCCCGCATAATCTTGTAGCGCGGGAAAATATCCTTAAAAGCGCGCGCCAGCACATGGTGGACGCCCGGTTTGCCGTTGGCCGTCGGCGGGCCTTCGTAAAAAACATATTCAGGGCCGCCAGCGCGGCTTGAAACAGTCTTCTTAAAAATTTTCTCTTTATTCCAAAACTTGAGCACGGCCTCTTCCAGCGCGGTCACATCCAGTTTTGGCGAAACAGGTTTGAACGACATGGATACCTCCAAAAAAATAAAAACTCCCGTCCACTCAGGGACGAGAGCGAAAACTCACGCGGTACCACCCAGATTCCTGCCGAGCAGGCTCTTCGTGAAGGACAAAAATCCTTCCGCCCCACTAACGGTGGGCCTCCGGTTCACTTACTGCCACTGAAAACTGCTCACTGGTTTCTGCTCACGGCTCCGGAAGGATTTTCAATTTGGCATCCTGGCCCGGCTCACACCCGCCCGGGTTCGCTGAAAGTTTTGCCCAATCTACTCGTTTCCATCACAGCCTGTCGCGCAATTATACCCAAAAAGCACTCAGATTCAAGGCTAACTTAAAAACATCAACAGTGATAAGATAGCCGCAATTTAAAAGCGGAGAGACTGAATGCCCACCCTTGTTTTTGGAAAAAATGAATTTGAGTATGCCGCCCAAGCCGCCCAGCCCACCGAAGGCGGATTTATTTTGCAGGGCGCGGCCTGTGCGCTGCAAACTGCCCCCACGCCGCGCTCTTACTACCGGCATGGATGGCAGTCCTGGTCGCTGGCCGCCTGGCTGCCCCCCACCCAAAACATCCCGCTTCAGAAACCGGTCTCCCTGCACCCAATGCAACTCGACCCGGTCTATGCCTACAATCCGAACCCGAACGGCTCGTGGGTCGGGGCCGTCGAAATGGACGATGGCAATATCCTGCTGCTGGGATCGCTCGGCCTGGAAGCGCATGTTGCCCTGCGCGACGGCGGGCTGCAAGGCTGGTACGAATCCGTCCGCAAGGAAAAAGACAGCCAGCACGAATGGTTCGTCGGGTATGGCCGCGAGGCTGAAGTCTTCGCGCGCTACGCCGAACTGCTCGCAGCGCGATTTGGGCGGGTCGCAACCAGCCAGGCCCCGCGCGTCTGGTGCTCGTGGTACAGCCTGTACAACGCCATCGACGAAGAAATCCTGCTCGACACGCTCGAAAAATTGGGCGACCTACCCTTTGACGTTTTCCAACTCGACGACGGCTGGCAGGTCTCAATCGGAGATTGGCAGGCCAACCAAAAATTCCCGTCGGGCATGGCGGCTCTCGCCAAGAAAATCCGGGCCACAGGCCGCCGGGCCGGGCTATGGCTTGCGCCCCTGCTGGCGACACCCACTTCCAGCATCTACCGCGATCACCAAGATTGGCTGCTGAAAGACGCGGATGGCAAACTGGTCTCGGCGGGCTTTAACTTTGGCGAGCAGCTTTACGCGCTCGATACCAGCCACCCCGAAGCGTTGGCTTTCCTGGCCGAGACCATCCAACAAGTCCGGGCCTGGGGCTACGATTATCTCAAACTGGACTTTCTTTACGCGGGCGCGCTGCCCGGCAAACGCCACGTCGATCTGGCGCGCGAAAGCGCCTACCGCCACGGGCTGAACGTCATCCGCGAGGCAATGGGCGCAGACGCCTACCTCCTGGCCTGTGGCGCGCCGATCGTGCCGTCGCTCGGTCTGTGCGACGCGATCCGGATCGGGCCAGATGTCGCCAACTACTGGGACAAAGACCGCGACAGCCGCCTGCTCTACAACCAGACCACGCCCGGCGTCCAAAACGGACTGCGCACCTCGCTCAACCGTCTCTGGCTGAAAGCCCTCGTCCACAGCGACCCAGATGTCGCCTATTTTCGCTCGGTTGAATGCAGCCTCGCTCCCGCCCAGAAAGAGCTTCTGCGCGATATGACCCAGATCTGCCAGTTCAAAGCCACCTCCGACCTGCCCCACTGGTGGACAGATGGCGAGCGCGAGCTGGTCCGGGCCTGGCTGACCAGCGAGCCGGAAATTGAACGAACGGGCCGCGCAACGTTCACGCTCGACGGCCGCCCGGTCGATTTCAGCCTGGCCCTGCCGCTGCCCGAACCGCCGACCGGGTTCGACAGCCTGCGCCGTGAAATCAGCGCCTGGCTCAACAGCCAGGGCTGGCTGCTGAGCCGCATGTTCCGGGGTTGGAAAAATGACCTTGAGAAAATGAAACAAGAAAAAATTAAAAAGTAAAGATGCCCACAATTAAAGCCCTGCTCGAAAGCAACCGCGCCTGGGCGCAGGCGGTCAGCGCCGAAAACCCGGCCTTTTTCCAGCAATTAAGCGCCCAACAAGCCCCCGGCTATTTGTGGATCGGCTGTGCCGACAGCCGCGTTCCGGCCACCCAATTAACCGGCCTGATGCCCGGCGAAATGTTTGTCCATCGCAATATTGCCAACCTGGTTAACCACACGGATCTAAACTGCCTGGCGGTGATCCAGTATGCGGTGGAAGTGCTCCAGGTTGAGCATATCATCGTCTGTGGGCATTACGGCTGCGGCGGGGTCGAAACGGTCCTGCGCGGTAAAAGCCTGGGGCTGATCGACAACTGGCTGCTGCACATCCACGATATTCTCAACCGCCATCGGGCGCTGATCACAGCCGCGGGTGGATTCAATGCCCAACTCTCGCGGTTGTGCGAGATCAACGTGATTGAGCAGGCTGCCAACCTGGCCCAAACAACCATTGTCCGCCAGGCCTGGCAGCGCAGACAGAAAGTAACCATCAACGGGCTGATCTACGGCCTGCAAGACGGGCTGCTGCAAGACCTGGGCTTACGGATTGACAGCAGCGAGAACCTATCCAAACAATACCAACAGGCCCTCAACAAAATGAAGGCCGGAGACGAAGAGCGCGGCCTGCAAGCCTAACATTTCGGCCTAATTCGTGATTTAAATTGTAAAGCCCGCCCTGGCACAAGAAAGAATGCCGGGGCAGGCTCTATTTTTCAGTGGGCGGGCGCGGCCAACCCGTCCGCTTCGCGCGCAGGGAGAAATAGGGCAAGGCTGCGCTGTCGCCTAAAAAATCAGCTTTTAAGGAGTTCGACGTGCTTCTCGCTCTCCGTTTCCAGGTTAAGCTGAGGCAGCTCAGAGAGCGCATTCAGCCCGAAGTGCTGCAAAAAATCGGGGGTGGTGCCATAAAGGATCGGGCGGCCGGGGCCTTCAGAGCGGCCCACTTCCTGCAACAAGCCTTTGCTCAACAAGCTCTTCATAACGCCGTCGCTGTTGACACCGCGGATCGAATCGACCTGCGGGCGCGTGACCGGCTGCTGAAAGGCGATAATCGCCAGGGCTTCGAGCGCAGCCCGGCTCAGGCGGCTGGTCGCTTCCAGGCCGAGGAAAGTCTCGACCTGTTCGGCCATTTCGGGAGCGGTCGTCAACTGTACGCGCCCAGCGTGACGCTGCAAGCGTAGGCCTCGCCCGCGCAAATCTTCCTCAAGCGCTTCCAATCCCTTTTCGATCTGGGTCGGAGTCAGTTCGAGGGCAGCCGCCATCTGGGCCGGGGTGACAGGCTCCGGCGCGGCGAAGAGCAAGCCTTCCAACAAGGCGGAAAGGCTGAGTTCAGGCAGGTTTTGTGAGTCGCTCATGCTATAATTATCCGGTTATAAGTAAATTCAAGAGAGAGGATCGTATGGCAAAAAAAACTTTACTGGCAATGTTCATCTTGATTCTATCATCCCTGGCTTGCAACCTGGCGATCGGCGGGCCGGAATATCCCGATAGTCAAATTCCGATTTCAACCGAAGCGGTTGGCAGCGCACAGGAACAACTCAAGCAGGCAATCGATACGGCAAAAGCAACTGGCGTGCTGGCTTTCAGCATCAACGAAAGTCAGGTAACTTCGCTGGTCGCCCAAAAAATCTCGGCAGACCCCAATTCGTTCATCACCGAACCCCAGGTTTACCTGCGCGATAATGAAGTCCAAATTTTTGGAAAAGCGACCCAGGGTTATTTCACCGCCAATGTGCGGATTGCGCTCTCCGCCGGAATTGACGCCAATGGTCAGCCCGAACTGATTCTAAAATCGGTGGATTTCGGGCCGTTGCCCGCGCCCGAAGGCTTGAACAACACAATCAGCGCCGCCGTCAACGAAGCGTTTACCGGCGCAGTCGGCCCGGCGGCAACCGGCTTCAGGCTCGAAAGCATTACCATCGCCGACGGCTTGATGACATTCACAGGCCGAATTAAGTAGGCGGATTATACCCGCCCCAGCCATTCTCCACCAGCGCAGCCCAAATGAAACCCGTCCCCCTGCTCCTGCTGATTACCAGCCTGCTTCTGAGCGGGTGTTTCGCGCCGCAGGTATCTTCGAGCAATCTGCAAATTCGAGTGATCGTCAACGTCGACGGACAAAGCCTGGCGGCCGAGATCCCCTCTGGCAGCACGGTTCAGCAGGCCCTCCAGGCCGCGAAAGTCGCAACCGGCAGCCTGGATCGGGTTGAGCCGCCGCTCTATGCCCTGGCGCAGGACGGCAGTCAGATCAGCGTTGTGCGTGTGCGCGAGGAATTTGAGACGCGCCAGGTGACGCTGGCCTTTGAACGCCAGAGCGTGCGCAATGAATCTCTGCCGCAAGGGGAAACCCGCCTGATCCAGGAAGGCAAGAATGGCATCCAGGAAATTACGACGCGGCGCGTTTTTGAAAATGACCTGGAAACCGGCTCAGCGATTGTCAAAGCGATCATTTTGCAAGCGGCCCAGCCAGAAATTGTGATGGTTGGGGTGCAGACGCCGTTTTCGTCGCTCGCCATCAGCGGCAGGCTGGTCTATCTGGCGGGCGGAAATGCCTGGCGAATGGAAGGTTCCTCCGCCAACCGCACTCCGATTGTGAGCGATGGAAAACTGGACGGGCGCATTCTGAAACTTTCTCCGCAAGGCGATTGGCTGCTTTATACCCGTAAATCAGAAAAGCCGGCCAGCGAAGAAATTAACACGCTCTGGGCGATCAACCTGGACGACCCCAGCGCAAAACCGATTAACCTGAAAGTCTCCAACGTTATTCACTTTGCAGATTGGATTCCCGGCACGACCACCAACATCACCTATTCGACCGTCGAGCCGCGCGCCGCTGCGCCGGGCTGGCAGGCCAACAACGACCTTTTCACGCTCAAATTTAGCGATTCCGGCAATATCGGCAAGCCTGGCCCGGTCATTCAGGCCAACACCGGCGGCGTGTACGGCTGGTGGGGCAGCAGTTTTGTTTGGTCGCCGGATGGCAAACGCCTGGCGTACAGCCGCCCAGACGGGATCGGTCTGGTCAGTTTCAGGGACAGTGAGTTGGTCAGCCTGCTCGAAATCACCCCGCTTCAAACCTTGAGCGATTGGGCCCTCATCCCGCCCATCACCTGGGGTTCCGATTCGCGGACGTTGTATTTTGTCCATCACGCGCCGCCCCAGGGGCTGGTAAACGCGGAAGAATCGCCTTACTTTGATCTGGCTGCGCTCTCGCTGACCTCCAGCGCCAACGTCCGGATCGTGCGTCAAACCGGCATGTTCGCTTATCCATCCGCCTCACCCGCCGCAGCGCAGGAAGAGGAACAGCCTTTTCAAATTGCCTACCTGCAAGCCCTGACTCCGCTCCAATCCGAAACCAGCAGCTACCGCCTGCTCGTGATGGATCGGGATGGTTCCAACCGGCGGGCGCTCTTCCCGCTCGAAGGCGGGCCGGGGCTTGCGCCGCAGACTCCGCTCTGGTCGCCGGGCGGCCCGCCTGAGACCAAATTCATCGCCGTCGTCTACCAGGGCAACTTGTGGCTGGTGGACAGCCTGAGCGGACAGGCCACCCAAATCACCGGCGATGAGTTAATTCAAAAGATAGACTGGCGTTAGCCCGGCCTGGGCTGCCTCAGCAGCTTCCGTCCGACTGCGTTCCGGTCTGCAAAGCGCTCGATTTCAAACGGGCAGGCCGTCCCTGCAAATTCACACTTCTTCGGAGATTGTTCATGCGTATCCTCATCACGGGCGCAGCCGGATTTCTCGGCTCGCATCTTACAGATCGTCTCATCGCTGAAAACCATCAGGTCGTCGGCCTGGACAACTTCATCACCGGTTCGCCCGATAATATCGCCCACCTGGCCGGCAGTCAAAACTTCACCTTTTACAAGCGGGATGTCTCGGAATATATCTTCATCCCCGGCAAAGTGGATGCGGTCTTGCATTTCGCCTCGCCGGCCAGCCCCAACCCGCAGTCACCCACCGCTTACTTCAACCTGCCGATCCAGACCATGAAAGCCGGCGCGCTCGGCACGCACAACACGCTCGGCGTCGCAAAAGCCAACCGGGCGCGCTACCTGCTGGCCTCCACCAGCGAAATTTACGGGGACCCACTCGTCCACCCGCAACGCGAAGACTATTCCGGCAATGTCGATATCACCGGCCCGCGCGCCGTCTACGACGAAGCCAAGCGCTTCGCCGAGTCGCTGAGCTTGGCGTATCACCGCCAACACAACGTGGATACGCGCATTGTGCGCATTTTCAATACCTACGGCCCACGCATGGATTTGGAAGATGGCCGGGCCTTGCCCAACCTGCTCAAACAAGCCCTGCTCGGTCAGCCGCTAACCGTCTACGGCGACGGGCAGCAAACCCGCTCCTTCTGCTATGTCGACGACCTGGTAGACGGCATCCTCAGCCTGCTTTATTCAGAAGAACACATGCCGGTCAACATTGGCAACCCGGTTGAAATGAGTCTGCTGCAGTTTGCCGAAACGATCAACCGTGTCACCGCCAATCCCGCCGGAATCATCTTTGTCGACGCGCGCTCCTCGCGCGATCCCCAGCGCCGCCGCCCCGACATCACCCGCGCTCAAAACATTCTCGGCTGGCAGCCCAAAATCGACTTGGAAGAAGGCCTGCGCCGCACGATTCCCTACTTCAAGGAAAAACTGGGACTGGCATGACCATGATTCTACACAACCCCCAGGAACGCTCCCGCTTCGCAAAATTTGCTGTGGTCGGCGCAATCGGTTCAGTGGTCGATGTTCTCGTGATGAACCTGCTGACCGCGCTGGCAGGCGCATCGCTGGTTTTTGCGGGCAGCGTCTCCTTCGTCTGCGCCGTCGCCAGTAACTTCACCTGGAATCGGCTCTGGACCTATCCCGAATCGCGCTCGAAACCGATTTTGGGGCAATTAACGCAGTTCGCCATCGTCAATGCAATTGGCCTGATCATCCGTGTCCCTATTCTCACATTCGGCGAACCCCTGCTGGATGCCTACCTGGAGAGCCTGCCGCTCCCGGCCACCGCCCAATATCACACCTTCCTCAGCCACAACCTGACCCTGGCCATCGCGATTGGGATCGTCATGCTCTGGAACTTCTTCGTCAACCGCTATTGGACGTATAATGATGTTGCCATCAACAGCCCCCGCACCAGCAAGAGCCAGCAAGAATGAACTCGCAAACTCCCGCCATCATCCCCATTTACAGCACCCGCGGAGACGTGGAATGCCTGCTGATCTACCCCTACCTCTATAATCGTCAGGGAGAGTGGGTCGGCTTTGTGCAACCCAACCGGGATGTCTACTCTGTGATCGGCTATTACGTCGGGGAATTTTCAGACGACAAACGAATTCTGCGCAAACGCGCCCTCGACGATGACAAAGCCCGTCTTAAACCGCCCTGCCCCCCGCCGGGCCGTCCGCGTTTTCCGGCCACCTTCCCATTACCGCCCATGATGCGCGAACTCTCCCACAGCACCATCGACGTGCTGGAAGAAATGCCCGAGAAGCTGCATCCGCTTGGCACTGGCGAATTCGAAGAAGACCTGGATTAATGCCCACCTGGAACCCTCCCAGCCCCGTTGATACAAGCCGTTTGGATGAAATCGGGCTGGCTCCCATCCTCAGCCGCGCCCTGATCCGGCGCGGTTTCGATACCCTGGCCGCTGCCCAGGCCTTCCTCGAACCTGGCCTGTATCGGGTTCGCCCGGCCACCGAACTACCCGACCTGGATTCCGCCCTGCGGCGCATCTGGAAAGCCATCCGACAAGATGAACGCATCTGCGTCTGGGGCGATTTTGACGTGGACGGCCAAACTGCCACCACGGTCCTGGTCGAAACGCTGCGCGCAATCGGCGCAAACGTCAGCTATCACATCCCGATCCGCGAAAAAGAATCACATGGCATCAAAATCGAATATCTAAAGACCGAGATCGACCACGGCGCGCAGCTCATCCTGACTTGCGACACCGGGATCAGTGAACATGCAGCCATCGACTACGCCAACGCGCGCGGGGTGGACGTGCTGGTCACAGACCACCACGATCTACCCGAAGGGCCTTTGCCGGCTGCCCTGGCCCTCGTCAACCCGAAACGCCTGCCAGAAAGCCACCCCCTCGCCACCCTGGCCGGAGTCGGCGTCGCCTACAAACTGGCCGAAGCCCTGCTCCAGAACGCCAACACCAGCCTGCCTCCAGAATCCCTGCACGACCTGACCGCCCTGGGCCTGGTTGCGGATGTCGCCAGCCTGCGCGGAGAGACGCGCTATCTCGTCCAGCGCGGGCTGGAACAATTACGGCGCAACCAAAGACTGGGCTTGCAAGTTATGCTTGAGTTAGCGGAGACGAACCCCAGCCAATTGACCGAAAGCCAGATCGGATTTACGATTGGCCCGCGCCTGAACGCGCTCGGACGCCTGGGCGATGCCAACCCGATTGTCGAACTATTTACCACCAAAAACCCGGCCAGGGCGCGCGTACTGGCCGCTCAACTGGAGGGCTTAAATCAGCGGCGGCGCCTGCTGACCAGCCAGGTGACGCAGGCCGCCCTCGAGCAACTGCGCGAAAACCCGGAACTGTTGCAAGAAGCAGCCATCGTCCTGCATCACCCAGAGTGGCCGGCAGGAATCATCGGAATCGCCGCCAGCCGCCTGGCAGAACGCTACCGCAAGCCAACCCTGCTCCTGACCGGCACAAATCCAATCCGCGGCTCAGCCCGCTCCGTGGACGGAGTCCACATTACAGCAGCCATTCGAACCTGCGAAAACCTGCTGCTCGGCTTTGGCGGCCACCCAATGGCCGCCGGTCTGAGCCTGCCCGCCCAAAATCTGTCCGCGCTGCGCCGGGGGCTTTCCCAGGCCATCCGAAAGCAGCTCAAAACCGCCGCCCGCCCGCAGCCTGAACTGAACATCGACGAATTTCTCAACCTGAACGATTTAACCTTCGACCTGGCCGTCCAAATTCAAAAGATGGCCCCCTTCGGCGCGGGCAATCCGGCCTTGGCTCTGGCTACCTGCAACCTGGAGCTGGCAAACAGCCAAAAAATCGGCAAGACACAGGAACACCTCAAGCTGACGGTGCGCGACGAGAGCGGAAACGTGGCCAGCGTGCTGTGGTGGGGCGGCGCAGACCAGGATTTGCCAAGCGGACGCTTTGACCTGGCTTACAATTTGCGGGTCAGCGACTACAAAGGCCAGCCGCAGCTCTCTCTGGAACTGGTCGATTTCAGGGGGGTGGAGGCAGCCCCTATTGAAATCAAATCGCCCAAAATCGAGACGCTGGACTTGCGCGAGGCCCAAAATCCGCAGGCAGAGTTGGAGCGTTTGCGCGCTTCTTTGCCTGGCGCAGTCGTTTTCGCGGAGGGAAATGACCGGAAACGCTTAAATGCCAAAGGCCGGCACGAGCTTTCAGAAGCCGAAACGCTGATTGTTTGGTCCACCCCGCCCGGGCGCGAGGTCTACGAGTCGCTGCTGGAGGCGGTCAAACCGCGCCAGCTGATAATTTTTGCCCAGAACCCCGGCGACGATTCAGCGCAGGAGTTCCTGGGACGGCTGGCGGGCTTGCTTAAATTTGTGATCGCCCGCCAAGGCGGGCGGGTTGGTTTTGGCGAACTGGGCGCGGCCTGCGGACAGGGGCGTGCAGTACTGTCCGCGGGGTTTGAGTATCTGAAAGCCAGCGGACAGATCAGCGGTGAGAGTGATCCGAACGGTTTAACCATCCAAAAAGCAAACGCTCTCCCAAACGAAGCGGCCCAGGCCCAGTCGCTTTCCAAATTATCCCATTTGTTAAATGAAACCCGGGCTTACCGGCGGCTCTTTCAAACGCGAACGCTCTGACGCGGTATGTTATACTTTTTGGTTGTCAAATTTATTCGAGAGAAGATCAATCATGCTGACAAAATTCGCAAAATTTTCATGGGGCGTGCTGGCCTGGACGGTTGTGGTGATCTTATGGGGCGCGCTCGTTCGGGCAACGGGTTCGGGCGCGGGCTGCGGCTCTCATTGGCCGACCTGCAACGGAGAAGTTCTGCATCGGCCTCAGGCAATTGAGACGCTGATCGAGCTAAGCCATCGCGCCACGAGCGGTTTGGCGCTTATTCTGGTTTTGATTCTGCTGATCTGGGCGTTTCGGGCTTACCCAAAGCGACATCTCGTCCGCAAAGGCGCGACCGCCGCTGCCGCATTTATCTTGCTGGAAGCGTTTTTAGGCGCGGGATTGGTTTTGCTCGAGCTGGTTGGGGCGGACGACTCGCTTCACCGCGCAATTGCGATTGCGGTGCACCTGCTCAACACCTTCCTGCTGCTTGCAATCATCACCCTGACGGCCTGGTGGGCATCGGGCGGCAAAGCGCTGACCCGCAAAAATAAGGGCGGATGGCCGCTCTGGTTCGCGCTCGGCCTGGCCGGGGTTGCCCTGATCGGGATGACGGGCGCGATCACAGCCCTGGGCGATACGCTTTTCCCGGTCAAATCCCTGGCGGAAGGCCTGGCCCAAGATTCTGACCCGAACGCTCATTTTCTGATCCGCTTGCGGGTGATCCACCCCATTGTGGCAATCCTGGTCGGCCTGTACAGCCTCAACCTGGCGCGCGTTTTGATCGGCCAGGTTCCAAAGCCGCTGGTGGGCCGGCTTGCCCTGATCCTGGGCGGATTGGTGCTCGTCCAATGGGCTGCCGGGCTGATTAACATCCTCCTGCTGGCCCCGCTTTGGATGCAAATATTACATCTTTTCCTGGCCGACCTGGTCTGGATTACGTATGTCTTACTGGCGGCCAATGTTTTGGGAGCCGAGGCTTAATTTATGAGAATTGTGCGCGATACTTCATTCATATTGCGATGGGTTTCGCTCTTTTTCATTGCGGCGGCCATTATTTTAACGATGGTTGAGCTAACCGCCTACAGCCGCGCGCGTGGCAACTATCCCGAAGGGATGGCGATTGCCGGCATCCCCGTCGGCGGAATTAGCCCCCAGGAAGCGGCCCAAAGACTTTTGCAAGTTTACAGTTCGCCGGTGGAGATTCAATATGCCGGAGAAATTATCCATATCGAACCCAATTTGATCGGATTCAGCATCGAATCCGAATCGATGCTGGCGGCTGCCGACCTGCAGCGAACCGGACGCTCGTTCTGGGTCGGCTTCTGGGATTTCATCTGGGGCCGCCAGCCCGAGACGACCGCTGTCCCGCTGGTTGCCTCTTTCTCGCAAGAGCGCCTGCGAGACTACCTGCGCGAAGAAATTTCGCCCCGCTACGATATTCCCGCCGTCGCCGCCCAGCCGATTCCCGGACAGGTTAATTTTGCCCTCGGAAGCCCCGGCCAGGAATTGGACATCAACCGCGCGGTTATTCTGATTGAAGACGCCCTGCGTTCCCCCACCCGTAGAACGGTGGCCCTCACCTCTCAGCGCACCCTGGCCGGCAGACCCGCGCTGAACAACCTCGGCATTCTCATCCGCCAGATCATTGACTTAACTCCCTTCGATGGCGTGGTGGGCCTGTACATGCTCGATTTGCAAACCGGGGAAGAACTGCAGCTGGGCTACAACCGCAACGAAAATGTCGAAATCAACCCCGATATTGCCTTTACCGCTTCGAGCACCATCAAAATCCCGGTCATGATCTCGGCTTACAATCATCTCGGCCCAGAACTAAGCGAGGCCGCAGCCGCCCTGCTGCTTGAAATGATCACCAAGTCCGAAAATCCCGCGACCGACGCTTTAATGGAACAAATCGAACAGGGGCGCGGGCCACTGGTCGTCAGCCAGGACATGCAGACCCTGGGCCTCGACAATACCTTTATCGCCGGTTATTTCTTTGACGGCGCGGCCCTGCTACAACGCTTTGAGACGCCCGCCAACCAGCGCACAGACGTAATCACCAACCCGGATGCCTACAACCAAACCACACCCTCTGAAATGGGCCAATTGCTGGGGGACCTGTATCAGTGTTCGCAAACTGGCGGAGGCACGCTGGTGGCGGCCTTCCCGGCAAAAATGAATCGGGATGTCTGCCTGGAAATGATCGAATATTTGAAGCGTGACCGGATCGGCGTATTACTCGAAGCGGGCCTGCCTGAAGGAACTCCGTTTGCCCACAAGCACGGCTGGATTAGCGGCCCGTCAGCCATTATCCAGAATATTAGCGATGCGGGGATTGTCTACACCCCCGGCGGCAATTATGTGATTGCCATTTATGTTTACCATCCTGTTCAAACCGTCTGGCAGCCTGTCTCAACCATGTTTGTTCAGATCTCGCAGGCAATTTACAACTACTTCAACCTGCCTTCGCAATAATTGCGTCTATCGCGGGTATAATTTCAGGCATGAGCCATATTCTCGGACTTTACCGCCTGCAACAAGTAGACAGCCGCATCGATCAGGCAAACGCCCGCCTGGAAGCCATTCACGCCATTCTGGAAAATAACCGCGATATCCAGGTAGCGCGCGCCGCGCTTGAGCAGGCTAAGAAGAGCCTGAGCGAAGCAGAAAAATCGCTGCGCGCGAGCGAGGCCGCCAGCGAAACGCAACAAATTAAGCTGGAGCAAATCCAAGCCAGCCTGTACGGCGGGCGAATTCAAAATCCCAAAGAGCTGCAAGATTTACAGAACGACCTGGCCTCACTCAAGCGCCATCTCGCAACGCTTGAAGATGCCCAGCTCGAAGCGATGCTGCGGCTGGAAGCGGCCCGCGAAACCCATCAGATGGGTGGACAGGCGTTGCAGGAAGTGGAAACTCGGGTATTTTCGCAGAACGCCTCCCTCAAAGGGGAGCGTGAAATCCTGCTCAGCAGCCTTGAAAACCTGAAAGCCGAACACGCGGCAACCCACAGCGCGATCAGCCCTGACCTGCTCGAAAGATATGAAGCCCTGCGCCTGAAGCGGCGCGGACTGGCTGTAGCAACCATCAGCGACAACGCCTGTGACGCCTGCGGGGCTGGTCTGACGCCTGGCCAGGCCCAGGCTGTCCGCATGTCGGCCCAACTGATTGAGTGCCCCTCCTGCGGACGCTTTTTATTTAGCAATTAAGGCCAACCCATGAACCGTTTGCCAGAATTTGATCCACTCTCCTTTTCGATCGGCGCCATTGCAGGCTCGATTTTCTGGGCGATCTTGGCGGCTTTGCGGCCCAGCCTGCGCAGCGCCCTTGAAATGGTCAAAAAACAACGTCAGCAGGTAAAACTGCGGGCCAGTTCGGGAATTGAAGACAGCCATCGCAAAATTATCCACCAGCAGAGCCAGGAATACCACCTGGCCGCTTCACTATTTTCGCTGGACGAAATCGCTGTTGAGCCGCGCCTGCTTGCGCCTCCCGCGCAGATAGAACCGGGCATGATCCCTCCTCACGAAGATATTGTCGAGAAGACTCTGCCCTATCTGCCGGAATGGAGCGAGGTCGGCGCTTTCTACGGCGCCCAAACCTTAAGCCTGGCTGAGGCCGTCTCTGGGGAAGCCAACCTTGTGGTGACGGGCCAGCCGGGAGGGGGCAAAAGCACGGCCCTGGCTTACCTGGCCAGCCAAATTGTCAACCGCCAAGCGGGCGCGGCCAGCCTGCACGAAAAGATTCCCTTCCTGATTCATGTTTCAGACCTGGGCCTGCCGCTTGCCGAAACAAAAAAGCCTGAAGATTTGCTCGCGCCGATCATCGCCCACCAATCCGGGCGCGCGTCTGTTTTTGACATTCCGCGCATCGCCAGTTTTGTGCAGTACGCCTTTCAAAGCGGACGGGCGTTGTTCTTGATCGACGGCTTGGATGAAATGCCACAGCCGCAGATACAGGAAGCGTGCGCTTATCTGCGCCTGCTTTTGCGGGCCTATCCGCAGACGCGCGTGATTGCCGCGGGCGCACAGGAATATATAGACGGCCTGCTGAAATTGGGATTTATCCCGATGGCGCTCCTGGCCTGGACTAGCCAAAAACAGCAAGAATTTCTCGAAAAGTGGGGTGCGCTCTGGCAGCAATATGTCCGCAATGAAAGCTGGGCCCAAACGACCCCCGCAGTCGATAACTTGCTGCTGAAACGCTGGCTTACCCAAGACAACTTCGGCCTGACGCCGCTCGAATACACCTTGAAGATTTGGGCCGCCTACGCTGGCGATGCGCGCGGCCCGCGTCCGTTGGATGGAATCGAAGCCCACATCCGACGGCTTTCCCCGACGAATGTCCCGCTCCAGGCTTTGCAAATGCTGGGGGCGCAGAGCAATCTGAATGCGCTGGCGGTCTTCCCGGAGAACCAGGCCAAAGAATGGGTAAAATCGTTTGAGCAAGAGCAAAGCGAGCCAACGCCAACAGCGGAAGAACCCCCCGTCGAAACGGAAGCAGGCCCGGCTGAGTCCGCGCTTGAAGATATCCAGCCGGACGAGAAAAAATCTCCCAAGAAAACCCCGGCTCCAGCTGCCAATGCCTCCCTGGTCGGCAAACTTGCGGCAAGCGGCTTGCTCCAGACCCTCCCCAAAAATATGCTGCGTTTCAGTCATCCGGTTTTTGGGGCTTACCTGGCAGGCCAGGCCCTGCGCGGGCCAGGCGCGGCAGAACCGATTCTGAAACAGCCGGTTTGGAGCGGACGGACCCAGGTCATGCGTTTCTTGGCGGCCTTCAGCGACGCGACCCCGCTCATCCAAAGCCTGCTGGCCGAAAACGACCCGCTCTTGATGCGCCCGCAAATTGACGTGGCAAAGATGCTGCGCGAAGCGCCGCACAATGCGCCCTGGCGCAACCCGGCCATCGCGAGCCTGATTAGCATCCTGCAAAATGACGATCAGCCGCTGGCCCTGCGCGGCCAGTTGATTGCCGCTTTTGCGGTCAGCGACGACCCAAATATGGCGGCCTTGTTCAGGCAATTGCTTCAATCGCCCTCGGATGAACTGCGCCGCTTGGCCGCTTTAGGGATTGGCTTGATGCGGGATGGCAAGGCAGTCAATAGCCTCGGCTATCTGCTCTCGCAAAGCATCGGCCCCACCCAGCGCGCGGCCTGCCTGGCGCTGGTCGCGATTGGAACACCGCCCGCGCTCGAAGCGGTAGCCACCGCCTTGCTGCAAGGCGATGAGGACCTGCGCCAGGCGGCAGCCGAGGCTCTTGCCAACGATCCGCAAGAAGGCCGCGAAGCCCTGCGCGAAGGCATCAACAGCGACGACATCCTGATGCGGCGCGCCATCACCTACGGCCTGGCGCGCATCCCGGAAGACTGGGCGACAGAGCTATTGCAAAAGACCCAGATCGAAGATACCCAATGGGTTGTGCGCAACGTGGCGGTCGAACTGCTCGACAACCGCCAACGCCCCAACCCGCGCATCCCGCGCCGCCTGAGCGCACCCGCCGAAACCCCCTGGCTGATTGAGTTTGCCGGACGGCAGGGCCTGGGCATCAGCCCCGGCCAGGTTGCCACAGATCTGCTGATGCTGGCCTTCAAGAGCGAAAACGAAGATGAACGCCGGGCCGCGCTGGCCTATCTGCGGCACAGCCCATCTGAAGGCATTATTGCTGATTTTTATCGCGCCTATTTTGGCAGCGACCGCGACCTGAAAGAGATGGTCTATCATACCCTCAAAGACTATGCCTGCGGCGGGGTGGAACTGCCAGCGCCCATGCAATTCGGACTGGGATAAAAAACATGCTGATCACAAATGCAACCCTTATCACCTGGGAACGCGAAAATCGGATTCTGCCCAATTCTGCCCTGCTGGTGCGGGACGGTAAGATAGCCGATTTTGGCCCCTCAGCAGAACTCATGGCGCGCTACCCCGAAGCGGCGCTGTTCGACGCGCGTGGACAGCTGCTCCTGCCCGGGAACATCTGCGCCCACACCCATTTCTACAGCACCTACTCGCGCGGGCTGGCCAGCCCCGGCGAACCCGCTGCGCGCTTCTCGCAGATTCTCGACAAGCTGTGGTGGCCGCTCGATCAGGCTCTCGACGAAGAAGCGACCCGTCTCTCGGCCCGGGTCTGCCTGGTGGATGCCATCAAGCACGGCACAACCACCTTAATCGACCATCACGCCTCGCCAAATTTCTTAAGCGGTTCTTTGAATGCCATCGCTGAAGAAGTCGAAAAAGCTGGTTTGCGGGCCTCGCTCTGCTACGAAACGACCGACCGCTATGGCGAGGCCAAAATGCGCGAAGCGATTGATGAAAACATCCATTTCATCAAAGCCACCGCCAACGGCAGCCGCCCGCTGCTGCGGAGCGCCTTCGGCCTGCACGCCCCGCTGACCATTTCGACTTCCACGCTGGAAGCCTGTCTCGAAGCCCTGGCCGGGCTGGATGCCGGCATTCACATCCACGTCAGCGAATCGACGGATGACCGGGAAACGCTCAAAAAACGCGGCGATGGCCTGCCGATTGCATGGTTGGCGCGGCACGGCGCACTCAACGAGAAAAGCATCATCGTCCACGCGGTGCACGTCGAGCAAGAAGAGATCCGGCAATTGGCTGAAAGCCGGGCCTGGGTAACCCATCAACCGCGCTCAAACATGAACAACGCCGTGGGCGTAGCCAAGACCGAGCAAATGCTCAAAGCGGGGATCAGAGTCTGCCTGGGCAACGATGGTTTCTCGAATGCAATGTGGGAAGAGTGGCGCGCGGCCTACCTGCTCCACAAGATTGCCCACGAAGACCCGCGCCGGATGGGCGGCTACACCGTTACAGAGATGGCAATCTACAACAACGCCGCCTTGGCCAGCCAAATGTACGGGATGGCGATTGGCGCGATCTCAACCGGAGCCGCCGCAGATTTGATGCTGGTCGATTATCACCCGCCGACGCCGCTGACAGCCGGCAACCTGCCCTGGCATATCCTGTTCGGCTTCCGCGAAAGCATGGTCACGGGCACAATCGTCAACGGCCAATGGCTGATGAAAGACCGCCAGCTGCAAACCCTCGACGAAGCCAAAATTGCCGCCCAGGCCCGCGAACTTGCTCCCAAAGTTTGGGAAAACTACAATAAATTTGTTGCATAACCCGCCAGCCCTAAAAACCTGCGGGTTTTGCGACCTGCACAGCCAAGACAGCCATTCAACTCACAGCAAAGGAAAATGTTTATGAAAGACCAATTACTCGTGACCATCGCCATCCTCGGCGGAACCGGAAAAGAAGGCAAAGGCCTGGCCTATCGTTGGGCCAGGGCCGGATACAAAGTCATCATTGGCTCGCGCACGCCCGAAAAAGCCGTGGCCGCCGCCGCGGACGTGGCCGAAATGCTCGGCGACTCGGCCATCGCAGGGCTGGACAACCTTTCAGCCGCGCAAAAAGCCGACATCGTCGTCCTGACCGTCCCGTATGCCGCCCACAGAGAGACCCTGATCGGCCTGAAAGATGCGCTGCAAGGCAAAATATTGGTCGATGTGACCGTGCCGCTCGTGCCGCCGAAAGTAACCAAAGTCCAGATGCCTGCGGCTGGCAGCGCAGCCCAGGAAGCGGTTGAGATTCTCGGTGAGGGTGTCCAGGTCGTAGACGCTTTCCAGAATATTTCGTATGAACACCTGATGGCAGCCGGCGAAACCCCCTGCGATGTGCTCGTGACCGGAACCAGCAAAGCCGCCCGCGAAGAAGTCCTAAAACTGGTCGAGGCCGCCGGCCTGACCGGCTGGGACGCCGGCCCGATTGAAAACTCGGTCGTCGTCGAAGGCCTGACCAGCATCCTGATCTACATGAACAAACAATATGGCTCCACCCACGCCGGGATCAAGATGACCGGCGTCCGCCAATACTAGCCGCCCCACCTGACCAGCCCACGGAATCACCTTGCCCGCATTGATCCTGACCCCCCTTCCCAATATTCCCCTCATCCGCCCGGGCAACAACCTGGCGGAATTTCTTCTTAAAAGTCTGCGCGAAGCAGACATTCCTCTGCAAGACGGCGACATCCTCGTCCTGGCCCAGAAAATTGTCAGCAAAGCTGAAAATCGTCTGGTAAATCTGGCAACGGTCAGCCCTTCCGCCGCCGCGCTGGAACTGGCCGCGAAAACCGGCAAAGACCCGCGGATTGCCGAGCTGCTCTTGCAAGAAAGCCATGAAATCCTGCGGGCGCGGATCGGAACAGCCATCGTCGAACACCGCCTGGGATTTGTCTGCGCAAATGCCGGGATCGACCAGTCGAATGTCGGCGGCTCGCTCGCAGGCAAAACGCCGAATGAAGAAATGCCCGGCGAATGGGTCTTGCTCCTGCCTGAAGACCCAGATCAATCTGCTGCCCGGATTCGGGCCGCGCTCGAAGCCGCCAGCGGAAAAAAACTGGGCGTGCTGGTGATCGACTCACATGGCCGCGCCTGGCGGCTGGGGACGGTCGGAGTCGCGATTGGCCTGAGCGGGCTGCCGGGCCTGGTCGATGAGCGCGGCTGGCAAGACCTTTTCGGTTATACGCTTAAAATTACGGTGCTCGGCGCAGCGGACGAGTTGGCCGCCGCCGCCAGCCTGGTGATGGGACAGGCTGCCGAGGGGACACCCGCCGTGCATGTGCGCGGATTCCCCTATCCGCTGCGCGAAGGGTCGCTTGCCGAGCTGCTGCGGCCCAAAGAGCAGGATATGTTCAGGTAGCAGCGCAGGCGGGCCGAACGCTGGCTGCGCCTTCAACAGCAAAGGAGAAAGCATGAAAAATATTCCCGAAGAATTTCACGACCTGCTCAAGGACGAGACGAAAGCCTTCCTTTTCCTGGCAACCAGCATGAGCGACGGCTCGCCCCAGGTGACGCCGATCTGGTTTAACCACGACGAAGATCACATTCTGATTAACTCGGCCAAAGGGCGGGTGAAAGATATTAATATGCGCAGCCGCCCGCAAGTGGCCTTTGTCATCCAAGATCCGGCCAACCCGTACCGCTACCTCCAAATCCGCGGGCTGGTGGCGGAGATTACCGAAACCGGCGCAGATGCCCATATCGATGCGCTGGCCTTGAAATATCAAGGCTTGCAGAGCTATCCGTACCGCGCCGCAGGCGAAGTGCGGGTGACGTATAAAATTCTGCCGAACAAGATTGATGCCCACTGATGGCGTTGAGCGAGGCTCTGGCCGCTTGGAGGCGAAAAATTTGACTCTATCCTCTGACAGCGCGCGGGATTTTCTGCGTTCACGGCGCTCGATTCGGAAATTTAAGGAGACGCCGGTTTCAGACGAGGTTTTATGCGAAATCCTCGAAACGGCGGCCTACGCCCCCTCCGCGCACGGGATGCAGCCCTGGCGCTTTGTGGTCGTCGCCGGGCAAGCCGCCCGCAAGGCCCTCGCCAGCGCGCTGACCGGCCAGATGCGGGCCGACATGCAGGCCGAAAACGCTCCCGAAACAGAAATCAGGGGACGGGTGGAGCGTTCCCTGCGGCGAATGGCTGAAGCGCCGAAAATCATCCTGCTCTGTCGGGATGCTGAAGCTGTGCGAGTCCCGCATCCTGCCGAAGAACAAATGGGAGTCCAGTCCGTGGCAATGGCCGGCCTGCAACTGATGTTGGCGGCCGAGGCGCACGGGCTGGGATCTGGCTGGATTTGCTGGCCGCTCTACGCCGGGCCGGCCACGCAAGCGGCGCTCAACCTTCCCGAAACCTGGCAGCCGCAAGGCATGGTTTTCCTCGGCGCGCCTGCCGAAACCCCGCCAGAAAAAAAGCTGAAAACCCCGAATGAAGTCATCCGCTTTCTGCGGGAGTAGGCTGGGGCAATTCCCCTGCGGGCGCGCTTTGGTGTTGGATTTTATTTAATAATCGGCTAGAATCGTTGCATGGATACAGAAACCCGTTACAACCTCACCCTCGATTATCTCTACAGTTTCGTTGATTACAGCCTAAAAAAAGCATCTGAGCTGGCCCGGGCTGAGTTCAACCTGGCGCGGATGGAAGCCTTGCTCGAAAAACTGGGCAACCCACAGCGCGCTTACCCGGTCATCCATGTTGCCGGAACAAAAGGCAAAGGCTCAGTTTGCGCCCTGTGCGCTTCTGCCTTGCAGGCCGGGGGCTACAAAACCGGGCTGTATACCTCGCCGCACCTGCTCGATTACGCAGAACGGATCCAGGTCAATGGTCAGCCCATCCCGCACGAGGCCCTGATCGATCTGGTCGAGGAGATCAAGCCGGCCGTTGCCAGCGTTCCCAAACTGACCACTTTTGAAATCACCACCGCGCTGGGCTTCTTATATTTCGCACGTCAGGGCTGCACCGCCGCCGTCATCGAAGTCGGTTTGGGCGGGCGGCTCGACGCCACCAACGTCATCCGCCCAAATGTCGCAGTAATTACGTCGATCTCCTACGATCACACCGCCATTCTCGGCGACACGTTAACCCTGATTGCGCGCGAAAAAGGCGGAATAATTAAAGAGGGATGTCCGCTGGTCAGTGCGCCGCAAACACCTGAGGCGCTGGCGGTGTTAAAAGAGATCGCCGCTGCCCGCTCCGCACCCCTGACTCTGGTCGGACAGGACATAACGGTCTCGCCGCTGATGCGTTCGCTCAGCGTCCAAACCTTCCAGGTCCAAAGCCAGAACATTTCCAGCCTGACGCTTTCAATGCCGCTGCTTGGCTCGCATCAGATCGACAATGCGGCCACGGCTTTTGCCGCGCTCGAGGTTTCAGGCTTGGAACTTTCATATTCAGCCATCCAAAAGGGCTTTTATCGTGTAAAATGGCCTGTCCGCTTTGAAATTGTGCAACAGGAACCTGCGGTCATCTTTGACTCGGCCCACAACCGCGACTCTTTCTTTCGTCTGCGTCAAACCCTGAATGAGTACTTCCCCAACAAGCCGGTCATCTTGATTTTCGGCGTTTCTGAAGACAAAATGTTGGCCGATATGCTCGAGGAAATTCGGCCAAGAGTGACCAAGTTAATTGCCACCCGGGCCGATCACCCGCGCGCGCTGGAGCCTGAAAAAATTGTCGAAGCGGCGGGCAAGGCCGGGCTGGAGGCCGAAACGGCGACGCCCGTCGAAGCGGCACTGGCCCGGGCCCTGGAATTGGCCGGTAACACCGGAATCGTCCTTTCTGCCGGGTCGCTTTTTGTAACCGCCGAAGTCAAACGAGCCTGGGAAAAATACAAGCAAGCATGAGGTTTTAATGAATAAAGATTGGGACGAAGACGACGACGAAGAAGATTTCGACACAGCCCTCAGCCAACGCACCGAAGAGCTATATCGGGTGCCGAACCAGACGCCCGACGAGAATGGAATTATCGAGGCGATGGCCCTGCCCATGCGCGATATGGTGGTTTTTCCGCGCATGGTTTCGCCGATTTTCGTGGATAACGACGCAGCGATTGCCACCCTGCAATCGGCCCACGAGCACGATCAGACTGTGATCGGGATCGTCCAAAAAGACCCGGATACCGAAAACCCCAAGATGGTCGACTTCCTGCCAATCGGCACGGAAATGGCGGTCGGACGCCTGCTCTCGATGCCCGATGGGGCCAGTTCGGCCCTGGTGCAGGGCCGGCGGCGGGTCGAAATTTTGGAATTTACGCGCATCGCGCCGGTTATCAAAGTGCGCGCGCGGATTATCGATGAAGATGAAAAAGTAGACAAGAAAACGCGCGCGCTGATGCGCTCGGCCCTCAACCTGTTCGACCGGGTGGTGGATATGAACCGCTCGATTCCCGAAGAAGCCCATTTGTTTGCGATGAACATCCAGGAGCCGGGCTGGTTGGCCGATATGCTGGCAACCGCGCTCTCGCTCGATTTTGATGAACGCCAGGCGCTGCTTTTACTGCGCGAACCGCAGGCCCGCCTGGAACGGCTGAATGCGCTGCTGGCTGCCGAAGTGGACGTACTCGAGTTGGAGGACGAAATCCATACCCGCGTCCAAAGCGAGGTGGACAAAAGCCAGCGCGAATTTTACCTGCGTGAACAGATGAAAGCCATCCAGACCGAGTTGGGCGAAGGCGACATCTGGACACGCGACGTAACCGAACTGCGCCAGAAGGTCGAAGAAGCCAACCTGCCAGAAGAAGCCAGAAAAGTGACGATGAAAGAATTGGAACGGCTGAACCAGATGCCGCCCATGGCCCCTGAAGTGGGAATCATCCGCACGTACATCGAGTGGATTCTGGATCTACCCTGGAGCAACCGCAGCGACGACAACCTGGATGTCAGCAACGCCGCCAAAGTGCTTGACCGCGATCATTACGGCCTGCAAAAAGCCAAAGACCGGATTTTAGAGTTTATTGCAGTCCGTTCGCTGAAACCCAAGAAAGAACGACAGCCGATCCTGTGCTTTGCGGGGCCGCCCGGCACGGGCAAAACCTCGCTGGGGCGCTCGATTGCCGAAGCGCTGGGCCGCAAGTTCGTGCGCGTTTCGCTGGGCGGCGTGCGGGACGAGGCCGAAATTCGAGGCCATCGCCGAACCTATATCGGCGCGCTGCCGGGGCGCATTATCCAGACCATGAAGCGGGCCGGAAGCGAAAACCCGCTCTTTATGCTCGACGAAATTGATAAGCTCGGCGCAGATTTCCGCGGAGACCCGTCTTCGGCCCTGCTGGAAGTGCTCGACCCGGAGCAAAACAACTCGTTTAGCGACCATTATCTCGAAATTCCCTTCGATTTGTCAAAAGTGATGTTCGTGACGACGGCCAACCACCTTGGCTCGATTCCGTCTGCGCTGCTCGACCGGATGGAAGTGATTGAATTCCCCGGCTACATCGAAGAAGAAAAAATGGCGATTGCAGATCGCTACCTGGTTCCGCGCCAGATGGAAGAAAACGGGATGGACGAAAGCGGTTTGCGCTTCTCTGCCGCGGCCATGCAGCGCATCATTCGCGAATATACTTACGAAGCGGGCGTTCGCAACCTTGAACGTGAAATCGGGCGCACCATTCGCAAAGTGGCCCGGCTTAAGGCAGAGAAGAAAGACTTCCCGACCCTGATTACGCCGGGGATCATCGAAAAATTTCTCGGCCCGCCAGAGTATTTCCTGAGCGAGGCCGAACGGCAGGACGAGGTTGGGGTTGCGACGGGTCTGGCCTGGACGGAAAACGGCGGCGAAATCATGGCAATCGAAGTCGCCTTGCTGGAAGGGAAAGGCTCGCTTCAGGTCACGGGCCAGGTCGGCGAAGTGATGCAAGAGAGCGCCCAGGCGGCCCTGACCTATCTCAAATCGCGGGCCGGCCTGCTTGGAATCGACCCGGACATGTTCGAAAAACTCGATATTCACATCCACCTGCCGGAAGGGGCCATCCCCAAGGACGGGCCGTCGGGCGGCATCACGCTTTGCACCGCCCTGGCTTCGGCCTTCACCGGCCGGCGCGTCTACCGCGAAGTTGCCATGACCGGCGAAATCACCCTGCGCGGACGCATACTGGCAATCGGCGGGGTGCGCGAAAAAGTGCTGGGTGCCCATCGCGCCGGGCTGAAAGTGGTCCTGATTCCTGAACGCAACCTGAAAGACCTGGTGGACGTTCCCAAACGGGCGCGGACTGACCTGAAAATTATCCCGGTAACACACATGGACGAAGTGCTCGGCATCGCCCTCGAGCCTGAAGCCAGCGCGGAGCCGGTTCGTCCGCGCAGGCGCGATACCGAAGAAGAGTAAATCCGGGCTGCGGGCGATCCTCAGAAACAGTCCGCCTTCAACCTTTGCCCCTCACCCTAGATGGAGGCATCATGGCGATTAACTTGAAAGACAAAGTAGTCTTGATTACCGGGGCCTCTTCAGGCTTTGGCGAAGACGCCGCCCGTTTGTTTGCCGCGGAGGGCGCAGCCGTCGTCCTGGCCGCCCGGCGCATCGAACGGATGCAGGCCCAGGTCGAGCGCATCCAGCAAGCGGGCGGTCAGGCCATGGCCACCCCGGTCGATGTCACCAACCAGGCCGACATTGAAAACATGGTTAAAAGCGTCATCGAAAACTTCGGACAGATCGACATTCTCTTCAACAATGCCGGCTTCGGACGGCTGGACTGGCTCGAAAACCTCAACCCTGCCCGCGACATCGAAACCCAGATTGCCGTTAACCTGACCGGCCTGATTGAAGTGACCCACGCCGTTTTGCCCCACATGCTGGCCCGCAACAGCGGCCAGATTATCAACATGTCCTCCGTCGCCGGATGGCTGGCCGCGCCCACCCACAGCGTCTACGCCGCCACCAAGTTTGGCGTGCGCGGATTCAACGATACCTTGCGGCGCGAAGTCCGGCACCGCGGCATCCGGGTTTCAGCAATTTATCCCGGCCCGGCCCTGACCGAATTTGGTGAGCATACCGGCCAGAACAACCTCAAAAGCAATCTAAAAACTCCCGGTTTTCTATACATGACCTCAGAGTACGTCGCCCGCCAGGTGGTGGCCGTTGCCAAACGCCCGCGCCGGGCCTTAATTTTGCCGTGGTGGTTCGTGCCGGTCATCTGGCTCGACCGCGCCTTGCCAGCCGCCTCGGACTGGATTCAGATGCGTGTTTCAAAAAAATTCCACTAGCCAGGAGAAGTCATGCTTAACCCACGCTTTGAAAAACTCGCCGTCGCACTTGAAAACAGCAGCTTTGACGCAATCGCGCTCAACCCCGGCCCAACCCTGGCCTATCTGACCGGACTCAACTTCCACCTGATGGAACGGCCGGTGGTGCTGATCTTTACCCCCGGCAGAAGCCCGGTCTTGATCCTGCCGGAATTGGAAACTCAAAAAACGGTTGACCTGCCTTACGAACTCAAAACCTACCCGTATGGAGAAATCCCCTCAGAATGGGGACAGGTTTTCCGCGCGGCGCTCTTCGACCTGGACCTGTATGGCCGCACGATTGGGGTTGAGCCACGCCGAATGCGTGTCCTCGAGCTGCGCCTGATCGAAAACGGCGCGCCCGGCGCGCACATCCTGGCCGCAGAAAAAGAACTGGCTTCGCTGCGCCTTTGCAAGGATGCCGCTGAAATCGAAAATATGCGTCAGGCCGTCAAAATTGCCCAAGACGCGCTCGAAGCGACCTTGCCCCAAATTAAAATCGGGATGACCGAAAAAGAAATTGCCGCCGAACTGACCATCCAGTTGCTTAGGCATGGCTCTGAACCCGAACTACCATTTTCGCCGATCGTTTCGGGCGGCCCCAACAGCGCCAATCCGCACGCTTCCCCTTCCGAACGCAAACTCCAGCCCGGCGATTTGCTGGTGATCGACTGGGGCGCGGCCTACAACAGCTACATCTCTGACCTGACCCGCACCTTCGCCGTCGGCGAGGTGGACGCCGAATATCGCAAAATCCACGAAATCGTGCAGCAGGCCAACGCCGCCGGACGCGCCGCCGGAAAACCGGGCGCGGCCTGCGCCGCAGTGGACAAAGCCGCCCGATCCGTGATCGAGGCTGCCGGCTACGGCCAATATTTCACTCACCGCACCGGCCACGGGATTGGGATGGAAGGCCACGAAGAACCCTACATGCGCGCCGACAACGAACAGTTGCTTGAAGTGGGGATGGCCTACACCGTCGAACCGGGCATTTACCTGCCAGGCCGCAACGGCGTCCGCATCGAGGACGATCTGGTCGTCACCCCCAACGGCGCACAATCCCTGAGCGATTTGCCAAGAGAAATCCGAATTGTTGGATAAAAAAAAGAACCGCCAGAAGAATTTCTGGCGGTTCTTTTAGAACTTGGCTGCTTACTTGACCATCTCCAGCAGACCAGGCGGAACCCAAAAGCCGCCCAGGCCGCTCAACGTCAGGACAACCGAAACGAACAGGATCAGGAAACCAGCCGCCGTCAAGACCCGGTCACGCGGCTGGGAGATTAACTGCACCAGCCAGGTGCGCGGCCCAACCCCAAAAGCGCGCAAATCCATCGCGTCGATGATGTCTTCTGAGCCGATGATGGCGTGGATCGTCACCGGGACAATGATCGGGCCGAGTTTGCGGACCTGTTCTATAATCCCCCCGCTAATTTTCTCAATTTCATAACCGCGCGCGCGCTGGGCGTCCATCGTCAGTTGGAAATCGCGCCCAAAAGTAGGGATGAAGCGCATGGTCAAATCCATCGCATAGGCGATTTTGTCAGACATCCCCAGCCCCTTAAATGTGACGCCATAATGGGCCGGATTGAGCGAGTACGGAATCAGGATCGTCATAATAGCGATGCTGAACACCCGCACAAACTGGCTCACCGCGAAAAACGAACGTTCAACAGTCACGTCCAGGGTCGGCGTCCAGCCCAGCAGGCTGAAAGGCGCTGCAAACTGGCGGATGAGATGCTCCTCTGTATAGACTTCCTGTCCGCCGCGCCCCGTCAGAAAGGTTAGCAGGGAAAAAACGGTGATAAACGCCCCAATGAACAGGAAGGCGCGTCTGATTTCATGCCACTTAACCCCAGAGGTCAGCAAAGTAAAGACCGCAATCAGGAAAAATGGCAGCAGAAAACGCACGTCCCAAAAGAAGAGGGTCGAGAATAGGAAACACAAATAGAACTTGACCCAGGCGCGCGGGTCAAAAGACTGGATGAAAGACTTCTCGCGTTTGCGGTATCGCCAGGAAACCAGCATTTTGTGATCTTCCAATTTGGCGGCTGGGCGAATGGGCAGAAGAAAATCGCCCAATCGCCCAATCACCCAGTAAGTTTAGC
>JAVEWN010000133.1:0-7259 GCA_034004515.1 Anaerolineales bacterium
TCTATGTTGGCAGGTCTTTCTTCGTCAGGCGGCAAATCGCTATCCAACTAACGCTGCGCATCTGATCTTGCGTTTTTCTGCTGTTTTTAGCATCTTCCGATGTATTTGCACAAAACTTACGCTAAAAACGCCAACTTTTGCTGGTATCGGCGCGGCAAAAGCCGCTGCTCATGGCATGAAAGTCCTTCGGACTGGCGATTTTAGCCCCGCAGGGGCTTCCATGTAATGAGTCAGGGCTTTTGCGAAGCACCCTGCGGGTAAGTCCACCCTGCGGGTAGTTCACCCTGTGGGTAGCCCGTTGGCGAATAGGCAAAATAGGGCAAACCGGGATCTAGATGCAATCGCCCTGCATCCAGAATGGCAAATTTAGCCTGAACTACGATAAAATGTGACTATGCAACTTTCCTTGAATACTTTTTCTCTGGCGCTTTTCATCTCGGCGATTGTCTCGGCAGTGGTGGCCGTTGCTGTATATAAAAGACGGCGCGTGTATGGCGCAAAGGCCATGATCGCCATTCTTGGCCTGCTGACGTTGTGGTCTTTCTCATACGGCATTGAGAATCTAAGCGCCTCTCTTGCGTGGCATAAATTTTGGGCATCTGTTCATTATCCAGCGATTGCTTTTGTGCCGGTTTTGTGGCTTGTTTTTTCAATTCAGTACACTTATCAACAAAAATCGCCTTCAAAGCTATTGCTGCTGCTTGGAATTATCCCAATTGTAACCATCCTGATTGCTTGGACCAACGACCTTCACGGATTACTCTGGCAAAATCGATCCATGGTCAATCTCTCTGGCTTAATCGTCATGCGTTCCGAACACGGGCCATACTTCACTTTTCATGCTTTATATTCCTACGGCGTAATTTTTGCGGGCATATTCTTCCTAACCCGCTATGCCCTAAAAACTGGGCGCACATACCGATTACAAGCTGCCATTGTACTTACAGCAGTGATTGTTTTCATCACTGGGAACGGTCTCTTCTTGCTTGATTTGCTGCCCTTCAAGGGTTTGGATATTACTCCTTTTAGTTTCACTATCTCGGTCATTATCCTGGCATACGGATTGTCCCGCCACCAGCTGTTGGACTTGATGCCGATTGCCAATGAAATTATTTTGCAAAATATTGGGGATGGTGTGCTGGTGCTTGACAATCAGAAACGGGTTGTTTTTATTAACCCTGCCTTTCAACAAATAGCCGGATTACTGGCTGGGACATCCGAGGGCAGCCCGATCGGTGACGTGTTATTCAACTGGCCTGATATTTTTAACGAGTCTCCAGCACCTCAGGAAATTGAGACGAAAATCCAGATCGGCGAAAATGAACATTATTTGCAAATCCAAATCTCCCCCATCTGGCATCGTGAAGCATTGCAGGGCAGCATTTACCTCATCCACGACATCACAGAACGGGCCAGTCGCGAAGAAAAAATGCGTCTGTTCATGGAAAGCCGCGGAAAGGTCAGCGAAAACTTTATCTTTATGGCGCTCGATAAGACCAACAGCGCTATTTTGGATGTCAATAGTTCCTTTACGCTGGCCACCGGCTACACACTTGAAGAAGTGATTGGTAAAAGTATTATGACGCTCAGCCTGATCAGCATTGAAACCCGGGCGCTGCTCAACCGGTTGTTGCATACTTCGCCTGGCATTCAGGATATGGGCATTACAGTCCGCGCCAAAAATGGCCTGGAGCAGGAATGGAACGTTTCAATCATAAATCTGAGTCTGGATCAAACTTCTCTTAAGATTTGGGTGGCACAACCTGCCCAGTATAATGTTGCCACACGGCCAATTGCCTAAAACTTCAAATAAATAACCCCAACAGCAAAATACCGCGCTACCCTCGCCATGCAGAATTCAATTCATTCAGATACCAGACCGATTGCTGCGACAGTTAATCGGATTCCATATCGGGGAATTTCCAGTTCGAGTTATCTTCTCAAATTTGGGATCGTTTTTCTTTTCTTCTTTGCTCTGCCTTATCTGGTCATGTGGGCGACCAATATGCCGGAAGCCTATAAATATTACCTGATTACCGTTCTTTTTCTTTTATCGGTCGCGCATAGCTATTTTGAACGAAAAACATTGCGAGAGCTTGGGCTGCGGCTGGACACATTTAAAAAGTCTTTATTCTGGCATGGGGTATTAATTGCGATCCTTACGCTTGCCATTTACATAGCGTCTATCAACCAACTTTACAGGTCGTCCACCCAGCCGGCTCCAAGCTTAAGCGACACAATTTTCTATTTTTTTATTTCCTGCCCCGTGCAGGAATTTTTATATCGCTCATTTCTTTTTTCAGAAATGAAGCGGGCAAAAATCACTAATTTCTGGATGCAAATCTTCATTTCCGCATTTGCCTTTAGTTTTTTTCATATTCACCACAGAGACATGTTAACCCTCGCGGTTACATTTTTCATCGGGGCAGCTTGGGCGATTATTTATCGTAGATATCCAAACTTGATCGCCGTGGCGTTGGCCCACAGCAGCTTGGGCCTGGTGGCAATTTTGACGAAGGTGGTCTAATCCACTTCCTCATTTCGCAGGCTCGTTTCGCTTTTACCATTCCGCATTATCCCCATAACCTGTAATCATCTCCGCCGCCAGTTTGCCCGAAAGCGTCACCATCGGCACACCGCCGCCGGGATGGGTGCTGCCCCCCGCAAAGTACAGGCCTTCGAACTCTGAGCGATTGTGCGGGCGTTTGAAGGGCGCGAAACGGTCGTTGAATGAGACGCCGTACAAAGCGCCGCGATAAGCCCCAGTTCTTTGCTGGATATCGAGGGGCGTTAACAGCTGCTGATAGCGAATCTTGTTCCGCACATCCAAGCCGAGGCTTGCCAGGCGGGTAAGCAGCGTTTCTGTCACTGCGGCCTTGTCTACTGTGCTGGAAGCAGAATCGAGCGCCGGGGCGTTGGACATCACGAACCAGTTTTCGCAGCCCTCCGGCGCGTGAGACGCGTCCGTTTTGGATGTGACGCACAGGTAGAGAGTCGGGTCGTCGGGCAGAATCCGCGCTGAGAAGATCTGCTCAAACTCGTGGCGGTAATCGGACGAGAAAAAGATGTTGTGGTGGGCCAGGTCGGGATGAGTCCCCTCGACAGCGAGCAGCAGTATCATGCCTGAGCAGGAGACATCCCTCCGTTTAAGGGTATCCAGGCGGCGGGCGGCGCGTTTCGATTGGATCAGGCCGTAGGTGCTGGTCACGTCCAGGTTCGAAATGACGCTCTCGGCTGGCAAAATTTCCCCATTTTCCAAAATGAGCCCTGAAACTTGCCCGCCGTGCAGGCAAATTTCTTTGACGCGCGTGTTCAGGCGGATTTCGACGCCCAGCTCGCGGGCCAGTTTCTCGTAGGCCCGGGCAATGGCGTAGATGCCGCCCTGTGGATACCAGACGCCCTCCGTTAGCTCGACATGGGCGATGACGGCCAAAGTGGCTGGCGCGAGATAAGGCGACGCGCCGACGTAGGTAGCGAAACGCCCAAGCAATTGGCGCAGGTGCGGATGGCGGATGCGGCGCTCGATGCTCTCTTGCAAACTGTGGACGACATCGACGCTGAGCGCGTCTTTGAGCGTGACGTGTTTCAGGCTGGCGAGCGCGGGCGGCGGGCCGTAGGTGAAGACCGGGCCGGTGATGCGGGCCAGGCGGGCGGCTTCGGCCAAAAAGTCGAGGTAGCCTTCCAGATCGCGCGGTTCGAGGGCCGTAATTTGGGCAGCGGTCTTGGGCAGGTCGCGCGAGAGATCAAGCCGGACGCCGTCCGGCCAAAAGTAGCGCGTGAGCGGCTCAAGCGGCAGCAGGGTCAGGTAGTCTTCGAGGCGGCGTCCGGCGCTTTGGAAGAGTTCTTCAAAGACCGGGCGCATGGTGATGAGCGAGGGGCCAGTATCCCAGCGGAAACCGTGGGCCGTGATTTCGGCCATTTTGCCGCCAACCGCCGGGTTCTGCTCGAGGACAATCACCTGGCGGCCGCGGGCGGCCAGGTGGATCGCGGCAGAAAGCCCGCCAATGCCCGCGCCGAGGATAAAGATGGGCTGATGAGACATCGAATTGGTCCTCCGCATTGATGATACTCGAAGAAGCCCGGAATCAGAACGAGGCGGCAAAACCGCCCCGTCCTTTGGGTAAATTTTGCCTGCCGGGCAAAATTTTTGATTACCTGTTATTCGGTTTGTTCTACAAATTGCGACAGTTTTTTGCGATACTTGGAAAACGCTTCGCGGCCTGTTGCGGTCAGGGCGCAGAGCGTCAGCGGATATTTGCCACGAAAGGTTTTTTCGATGCTGATGTAGCCGGCTTGTTCGAGTTTGGTCAGGTGGGTGGAGAGGTTACCCCGTGTCAGACCGGTTTCGCGCTGAAGGAAGACAAAGTCGGCACTTTCGAGGGCGGCCAGGATGGCGACGATGACTGCCCGTGATGGTTCGTGGAGCAGGCGGTCGATGTCTGTCAAGGCGCGCAGTTCATTGGTCATGTTGCGTCTCACGATCTGGATTTTGGCGCAGATAGCGGATCAGGCTGATTCCGCCAACAGTCAGCAGTGCAAGCCCCAACAGGCCATAGAAAGGTATCAGGCCCAGGTTTTGGGGCAGGTTGGCAAAACCAAGCATAATTCCCAGGCCAATGCTGACGACAGCATGAATGAAAAAGCGCGCCGCGCCGGTACGGAATCCCAGGTAGGTAACGACCGCGCCAAAAATCAAGCCCGAAATAGTTGCCGTCCAGTCGAAACCGGCAGGGCGGTTGGACAGGAGGAGTACCACCATCAAAGCGGCGCAAGCCCCCGAGATACCTCCCCCCAGAGCGCGCCTCCAGCGGTGGCTGCCGGTTTTATGCGGGAAAGCAATATATCCCGTGCGCGGGAAGGTGATCCGCTCTTTCATGTCCATCACCAACCGTTTGATCAGCCATCCGCCGCCAAGCATCAACAGCAGGAAAAAGATAATCAGCAGGTTGGAAAACCAGGTCTCTGCCAGCAGATGTTGAATGTAAAAATAAACTGCCAAAATCAGGCAAAGACCGCCGAAGCTGAATTCAAACGTGCCATCTACGTACCAGTACTGGAAGGCACGTTTTTGGGCGCTGCGCAGAGGGTCAGTGGTCATAGAATACCTTTCTACAAACTAGTTTGCAATGAAAACACGTTTGCATGGTAAGGCTATTTCGCGTATTTGTCAAGAGGGGAATAGTGTGGGTTCTTGCATCTACAGATGTTAAGAAAATAAATTTTACATATCCGCCCTTCGAATGCGCTCAAGAACGCTCCGCTCAAGGCCTGCGTGTCAAAATGATTATCTTAATATCGATAGCACCATCCCCCGGCAGCGCCCACCAAAGACCGTTTTATCCGCGCCAGAATCACTTTTTGCGTTTTTCCAGCTGAGCGAGAATAAATTGAACGCAGGCCATCCCGATCCAGGCCAGGGAAAGAACAAAAAGGACCGGGATGAAAATCATCAGCGCCCAGAAGATTTCCGTTTGAGCATATTCCCACCACGGGCATTGCCATTGGCCGTCTGTAAAGCCATAGCAGCTTCCATGCCAGCTGGTTGCCGTCGAAACCAGCCCAAAGATTGGCACGGCCAGACAAAGCAGCAGCACGATTACAAGAAAAATGAGTTTGAGGATGCGGATTTTACGGTTCATATTTAGACTTGTTCCAGAATACTTGTTTGTTTTGTGCATCTGCTTGCAAATGTCTTTGCGAGCGCACTCCAGCAAAGCACGAGCACCCGTAGTGGTAATCTCCCAATTTAACGGGAAATTTTTATCGAACACGAACACCGTTTAACCGGAGATTACCAGGCTGGGTACTCGTGCTTCAGGCGGAAGAAGACCGCCTTCGCAAAGACAAGATTCAGACAGACATCATTATTTGGGAACAACTCTTGTAACCGTTCACGGAGTGTATGTCGCCAAATATGCTAAAAAAGGCACACGTACCCCATATCTGGCGGGTCTGTCATTTATTTTGCAGTGAAATGATGCAATCAAGCGCATTCGACGGAAAAATAGGTGTCCATATCTGGCATATTTCGCGATTTTCCGGGCTATTATGCCAGATATGCTCCCGTGAACGATTACCAACTCTTTTGTTTAAATTAGCAAAGACACAAAGCATACAAAGGAAAAACCTTTGCGCGCTTTGTGTCTTTGTCCGCCAGCGTTAAATATCTGGTGCTTAGGCTTGGGTGGCAAACTGGGCGAAATTGGTGTCTCTCAAGCGTTTGACGAGATCCTCCTGGGCGTCACACCAGATCGAGCGCAAGGGACACTCATCGCCAAAGCTGCAGGCATTTTCATCATGGACACATTCATTGAGGGCAATCGGCCCGTCGATGGCTTCGACCACGTCCAGCAAGGTGATTTTTTGAGGGGAGCGGGCAAGCGTCACGCCGCCGCGCGCGCCGCGCGAAGTTTGCAACAAACCAGCAATCGAGAGCTGCGAAATGATTTTTGCCAAAAACGAGGGCGGAATGCGCTGCTCTTTGGCAATCTGGCTTGTGGCAGCGCGCTGGTTTTCCTCTAATTTCGAGATATAAAGCACGGCCCGAATGGCATAATCAGCCTGGCGAGTAATTTGCATCGGAACTTCTCCAATAACGATATTTTTACGAAGATTTATCCAATTTTATAGGTCAATTGCCAGGCAGGCAAGTGATGGAGGTCACTGATAAAATATGACCTTTTACTCCGATATGTCCGAATTACTCCTGGATATTCAAATTGCCAGCGCCCAGGTCAATCATCACCGTCAAAACAGGCCCTTCGCCAGCCCGTGAATAGGTATCGCCGTTCCGACGCCAACTGCTGGGGACATTCACGCTCGATAAACCGCCATTGACTGTCACCTGGGCGGCAAAGCCTGCCGGCAGAATCAGGCTGATATTGCTCATCCCGGCCTGTAAGTTGAGAGCGGCCTCGCGTTGCAACTGCCCGCCAAAATCAAAAGTATAGTTGCCAGCCCCGCCCTCGAAACTGAGATTGGTAAAATTGGCGTTTGCCAGGTTCTTGAGGGTCACATTCGATGCGCCGGTCTGATATTTGAACAAATTCATGCGCATCAGGGTCGGCGTTGAAAAATCGATTTCGACCTCCGCTGCGCCGTCGCGCACCGTCAGGTTGAGCAGCGACAGGCCGCCAAAGTCGAAAATCCCCTCGTAGGCCCCGGCTTTGATCGTCAGGTCGAGCGGCATTGCGCCCAGGCGCAAATCCCATTCGTTTTTGATACCCTCCAGATTGGAGATCGGAAGAGCGTCGTGTAGG
>JAVEWN010000028.1:0-34932 GCA_034004515.1 Anaerolineales bacterium
CGTTCGGCAATCGCCTGGCGTTTGTCGTGTAATTTCTTGCCTTTGGCGAGCGCGATTTCAATTTTGGCGCGGCCTTCTTTTAGGTAAACTTTCAACGGGATAATCGTGACGCCTTTTTGACGGACCTCGTCCCATAGCTGCCGGATTTCGCGCTTGTGCAGCAATAACCTGCGGCGGCGCTTGGGGTCGTGGTTAAAGCGGTTGGCTTGTTCATAAGGCGCAATATGACACTCCACCAGCCAGGCTTCGCGCCCATCGACTTCGATGTAGGCTTCGGCCAGGCTGATCTGCCCGGCCCGGATCGATTTAATCTCTGAGCCGTGCAGCGATAGCCCGGCTTCGAATTGTTCGAGCAGGAAATACTCAAAACTTGCTTTGCGGTTGGTGGCGACGATTTTAAAGTTAGCGCTGGTCATGTTTCGATGATACCAGAATTTAGCCCCATTTGAGGAGAGCCAGCCCGGAGAGTCCCCGCAAAATGGAGGCGAAAATCAGGGCGAGCGAGATGCCCATCAGCGTGGCAAAGGCCGGGCCGAGCAGGGAACCGGCCAGGGCGCAGGCGTTTAGTACGATGGTGTACCAGGCCAGGTAGCTGGGCCGGTCTTGCGGCGGACAGGCTTCGAGTAGATAATTAAGCTGCGCGCCGCCAACCATGGCCCAAACAAAGCCGCCCAAAATTGAAATGGCGTAATATTCCCAAACCTGGCTGGAAAAAGCCAGAAAGAGCGGGTAGAGACTCATCCCAACAATGCCCCAGCCGGTGACGGCTTTGTGGCTGGTTTTTCGCACCAGCAGGCTGAGTTGGGTCGAGCCAAGCAGCACCGTCAGGTAAAACAGGGCTGTCCCGATCCCGATGTGTTCGTCGGTTAAACCAAGCTCATTCACAAAATAGATCGGGAAGAGCGGGATAGCCAGGTATTGCGCGAGGTGGAAGAAGAGCAGCACCAGCAGCGTCACCCGGAAGGGCGTTTTCCAGATGTCGAGCCGCAGGCTGTTTTTCAGGCTGGGGCGTGGCGCTGTTTGATTTAACGGCGACCCCGGCCCGGGCTGGGAGCGATCCGCGCTCGATTCAGGATCGGGCAGCGGGCGAATGAAGTAGAGGTGGACGCTGCTCATGGCCGCGCCTAAAAATCCGATAAAAAAGATGACCTGATAGTTGAAGGGGAAGGGCAGCTGTTCGAGCAGCCAGCCGGTACCGAGCGAAGTGCCCATGTAGACGACCGAAAGCACGATGTTGCGTTTCGCGGCGACGCTCGCCCGCCACTCGACCGGGACGGCGCTCGCGAAAAGGGTATTAAAGCCGACGCTGAGGGCGGTCAGGGGGATGGCTTGCAGCAGGATGATGCTGGTCAGGCCCCAGACCTGGCCTTGGGCGTCGAAGAACGAGGGCAAAAAGGCCCAAAACAAAAAGCCGATCCGGTAAAGCACCGAAGTCCAGAAGACCGCCCGGTGGATGGGATGTTTTGTGAGCCAGATGCCGGCCGGGATGGCGAGCAGCAGGCTGACCAACGCTGGAATTGCGCCCAACAAGCCGATTTGGAAGCTGCTGGCCCCCAGGCGGGCGGCGTAGACGTTTTGGAAGTTGAGCGCGGAGCCGGATAAAAGCGCGAACCAACCGATATCCAGATAAAAGTGGATGAAGTTGGCCCGGTATTCTACAGGCAGGGCCGGGTTGACGAAGAAGCGGCGGATGTATTTCACAAGGGCTGATTATAAGTGTTTAGATGTTAATCTTACAGGGTTTTGAGGGGTGGGATAAAATCGGCGCATGGAAAAAGCTGCCCGATACCGGCGCCTTGCCTGGAAAGATAAGCCGGGGTGGTTAAGTTGCCGAAAACGAGACGCCGGGCAAAAAGCCCGGCGTCTCGTTTTGCTGATGATTTTCTTGTCTTACAATCGCTCAAAGCGGGCCTGGAAGAAGCGCAGATACTTCGGTTCGTAGATCATTTTCAGGCCGCGTGTGCTTTCACGGGCCTCGTAGATGGCTTTGACCGATTCGGCGACCACGTCCATGTGGGCCTGGGTGTAAACGCGGCGCGGAATGGTCAGGCGGGTCAGTTCGAGCTTGGGATAGTAGTGATCGCCGGTTTTTGGGTCGCGCCCGGCCGAGGCGATTCCGCGTTCCATCGAGCGGATGCCCGAGTCGAGGTAGAGTTCGGCGGCCAGGGTTTGGGCCGGGAATTGGATTTGTTTCAGGTGCGGGTAAAAGGCTTTCGCATTCAGAAAGATGGCATGTCCGCCGACTGGTTGGACGATTGGAATGTCCCAGTTCGTGAGCAGTTCGCCCAGATACAGCACCTGTCCGATCCGCGAGCGGATGTGCTGGTCTTGGACTGATTCTTGGATGCCAATCGCCAGGGCTTCCATGTCGCGCCCCGCCAGGCCGCCGTAGGTGTGCAATCCCTCGTAGACGACGACCAGATTGCGCAGCTCCTCAAAGAGATTCAAATCGTTGACCGCCAGCCAGCCGCCGATGTTGACCAGGCTGTCTTTTTTTGCGCTCATCCAGGCGGCATCGGTGTAGCTGCAAAATTCTTTTACGATTTCAGCGATGGATTTATCGGCATAGCCTTCTTCGCGCTCCTGAATGAAATAGGAGTTTTCCATCATGCGGGTCGCATCCAGATAGACTTTGATGGCGTGCTGGTCGCACAGCTCGCGCAGGGCCTTGATGTTTGCCATGCTGACCGGCTGCCCGCCCGCCATGTTGACCGTCCCGGCGACGCTGATGTAGGCGATGTTTTCGGCCCCGGCCTGGTCAATGATCGCGCGGACTTTGTCGAGGTCGATGTTGCCCTTGAAAGGGTGCAGGTTGTCCGGGTCGTGGGCTTCGTCGATGATGACATCCTGAAAGGTGCCGCCCGCCAGTTCCTGATGGAGGCGGGTGGTGGTGAAATACATGTTACCCGGCACGATCTGGCCTTTTTTGATGACGGCCTGGCTGATTAAATGCTCCGCACCGCGCCCTTGATGGGTGGGGACGATATATTTGTAGCCATACACATTTTGAATGGTCTCTTCAAGATGGTAAAAGTTGCGGCTGCCGGCGTAGGCTTCGTCGCCCATCATCATTCCGGCCCACTGGCGGTCGCTCATCGCATTGGTGCCGCTGTCGGTCAGCAGATCGATATAGACATCCTGCGACTTGAGCAGGAAAGTGTTGTACCCGGCTTCCTCGAGCGCCTGTTGGCGTTCTTCGCGGCTGGTGACGGTCAGCGGTTCGACCATCTTGATCTTCCAGGGTTCGGCCCACGAACGCCGTCCGAACTGCTGGCCCATCGTTTTGGGGGTGGATTCTGACATGGTTTACTCTCCTTTGGGTTGGGTAAAAATGGAAGTCGGATGTTGCGGATGAAGCGGACGAACCCGGCTTTTGAAAATCTGTAAAACGCCGGTGGCCCGCGTTCTACTCGAGCGGCAGGGCCATCGTCGCCTTGACCTCGGTCAGCACCAGGCTGGTGTGGATGCGCCCCACGCCCGGAATCGGTGTCAGGCGGCCCACCAGGAATCGCTCCAGGTCTTTGCGGTTGCGCAAGGCCACCTTGAGCAGGTAGTCGTACTCGCCGGTGATGTGGTGACACTCCAGCACTTCTGGCATTTGGCGGGTCGCCTCGCGGAATTTCTCCACCTGTTCGAGCTGGTGCATCTGCAAACTGACGTGGATGAAACACAGCAGGTCGTAGCCGGTCTTTTCGCGGTCCAGGAGGGCCGCGTACTGGCGGATGTAGCCTTCCTTCTCCAGCCGCCGCAGACGGGCGTGCGTGGCAGGCGGCGAGAGGTGAATGCTATGGGCCAGTTCGACATTGCTCAGGCGGCCCTCCAATTGCAGGGCGCGCAGCAGGCGTTTGTCCAACTCATCCAGCACACTTTCTTGTGTCTCTTTTATCATAAAAAAGCTCCTTCTGTTTCAATTATTTTTTATGTTTTATAGAAGTCGAAATTAAACATAAGCAGAAATCTTTTTTGCGGAATTATATTCTAAAAAACCCTTCCTTCGGGCCTGTCTCCCGAACAAGATGAGTCCTGAAAATAAATCTGCAATCCATCGTCGCGGCTATAATTCAGCCCATGACCGAAAATTACCGACCCTTCTTCCAGCTTGACCCCGCGATTCACTTCCTCAATCACGGCTCGTTTGGGGCGTGCCCGCTGCCCGTCTTTGAAACCTACCAGGCCTGGCAGCGTCGCCTCGAGCGCCAGCCGGTGCTTTTTCTGGGACGTGAGCATGATGCCCTGCTGCGCGAGTCGCGAACCGCGCTGGGAGCTTACCTGCAGGCCGACCCGGACGATCTGGTTTACGTCCCGAACGCCACGCACGGTGTCAACATCGTCGCCCGGGGGCTGCGCCTCCAGCCGGGTGACGAAATCTTAACCAGCGACCACGAATACGGCGCGTGCGATTTCACCTGGGAGTTCCTGGCTGCCAAGAGCGGCGCAAAATACATCCACCAGCCGATTCTGCTGCCGGTTTCCAGCCCAGACGAGATTCTGAAACAGTTCTGGGCGGGCGTTACGGAACGGACACGCGTCATCTACCTCAGCCAGATCACTTCGCCGACCGCGCTGCGCTTGCCGGTCGAGGCCATCTGCCAGCGCGCCCGCCAGCACGGCATCCTGACGCTGATCGACGGCGCCCACGCGCCCGGCCAGATTCCGCTCGATTTGACGGCCCTCGCCGCCGATTTCTATACCGGTAACTGTCATAAGTGGATGCTGGCCCCTAAGGGCGCGGCTTTTCTGTATGCCCGGCGGGAGGTTCAGCCGCTTATCGAACCGTTGGTGGTCAGTTGGGGCCAGGGCGGCGCGCCCGGATTTGGAAGCGGCTCCCGTTATCTCGACCTGCTCCAGTGGACGGGGACGCGCGACCCGGCCGCCTTTCTCTCCGTTCCGGCGGCGATTGACTTCATGCGCGTCCACAACTGGGACTCTGTCCGGCGCGACTGCCAGCGCCTGCTGACGGAAGCGTTGACAGACCTGCAAGCCCTGACCGGCCTGGCAGCGCCCTACCCGCCCGATTCGGGTTTCTTTGCGCAGATGGCGATTGCGCCGCTTCCACCCGATGCCGATCTGCTGCTTTGGAAATCGCACCTGTACGACGAGTTCAAGGTCGAGATTCCGCTGATTGCCTGGAACGACCAGAAATTTGTGCGCATCTCCATCCAGGCCTACAACACCCGCGCCGATGTGGATGCGCTCCTGACAGGTTTGTCCTGCCTGTGCGGCCTGTCCAGATGATATACTCGAAACCAGATCGTGACCGTCCAATCGCTATTAAATTCCTTCAGAATTGAGATTTTATGGCAATACCTTTCGAATCACAAAAACCGCCCTTACCCGAAATCACCTTCAGCCAACTGCCCGCCGATTTGCAGCAGGCTGCCGCGCGCGCCGATTGGGGCGAACTGATGCCCGTCCAGGCGCGCGCCATTCCGTATTTGTTGGCGCGCCGCAATATGATGATCCAGGCCCGCACCGGCAGCGGCAAAACCGGCGCATTCCTGCTGCCGATGCTGGCCCGGCTCGACCCCAGCCGGGCCGAGTGCCAGGCCCTGATCCTTGTCCCGACCCGTGAATTGGCGAAACAGGTCCACCACGAAGCCGAGCGCATTTTTGGAGAGCGAGGCTTGCGCGCGGTGGCCGTTTACGGCGGCGTGGGCTACCAGTCCCAGATCGAGGCCCTCAAACAGGGTGCGCAGGTCGTCGTCGGCACGCCGGGGCGCATCCTCGACCATCTCTTGCGGCGCACATTCTCGCTTGCGCAGCTGCGCATGTTAATTTTCGATGAAGCCGACCGGATGTTATCGATGGGTTTTTACCCCGATATGCGCGAAGTCCAGCGCTATCTGCCGAAGCGCGAAATCCATGTTTGCATGTTTTCGGCCACTTTTTCAGAAGCGGTCATTCGTACCGCGCGCGAGTTTATCCGCGAGCCTGAATTTATCAGCTTGAGCAGCGATCACGTCCACGTCACGGATACCGAGCATATTTTCTATATCGTCGATGGCATGGACAAAGATCGCAGCCTGGTGCGGTTAATCGAAGTCGAGCAGCCGGCCTCGGCCATCATCTTCTGCAATACCAAAGACCGCGTCCATTACGTTGCGGTTGTTCTGCAAAGATTCGGCTACGATGCCGATGAGTTAAGCGCAGACCTGTCTCAGGCGGCCCGTGAAAGTGTTTTAGAGCGCGTTCGCAAGGGAACGCTCCGTTTTCTGGTGGCGACAGACATTGCCGCGCGCGGCCTGGATATTCCCAGCCTCTCCCATATCATCCAATATGAACCGCCCGAAGAAGCGGAAGCCTACATCCACCGCGCCGGGCGAACCGGACGGGCGGGCGCATCTGGGATTGCGATTTCACTGGTCAATAAAGGTGAGAAGTTTACGCTGGAAAAAATCGCCAAACAGTACGAGATCGAGATGGAGGAACGCCCGATTCCGACGGACGAAGATGTCCAGGCGGTGGTTGCTGAGCGCGCGACGGTGCTGCTTGAGGCGCGTTTGCGCGCCCGCGATAAGCTCCAGGCCGAACGCAGTCAGCGTTTTATACCCCTCGTCCGCTCGCTGGCTGAAAGTGACGAAGAATTGGCGCTGCTCGCCATGCTTTTGGATGATTACTACCAACAAACCTTGCACGGCCTTGTTTTGCCCCCGGCGGCTGCCGCATCCCACGCGCCAGTCCAGGCCCGGGCGAAGCGCCCTGATTCCAATCGCCCCGATTCCAACCGCAACCGTCGCCGCAGATAAGTTTTGAAGGGCCCAAAAACGGGACGGATAACGTCCCGTTTTTTTATGATATGATTACTTAAACGTTTAAGTGAGATGATGAAAGTAACCATTCGCCAGATTGCCGAACAACTTCATTTGTCCATCGCGGCTGTTTCGCGTGCGCTGGATGGCTATCCCGATATTTCAGCCGAGACTCGCCAGCGGGTGCTGGAAAAGGCTCACGAGATGGGCTATGTTCCCAATCACGCGGCCCGCCAGCTGCGCCGCCAGAAAACGGATGCGATTGGCTACATCCTGCCAGCGGGTACGCCCGGCTTTCAAGAGAGTTTTTTTTCTGAGTTTCTGATTGGGCTGGGGAACGAAGCCCCAAAACATACCCTTGACTTATTGGTGACGACTGCCGGCAGCGACTTTGCCGCCGAGCAGAATCTTTATCGGAACTGGGTCCGCTCCCATAAAGTGGACGGTTTTATCCTCAACCGGGTTCGGCTGAACGATTGGCGGGTGCGCTACCTGAGCGAGAACAAGATTCCTTTTGTTGGGTTGGAGCATTCGCTGGACGGAATCGATTATCCCTGCATCGAAGTCGATAATGTGGGCGGCCTGGCGGGGCTGGTGGCCCACGTTTATCAAAACGGATTTCGGCGGATGGCTTTCATCGGCGGCCCGCCCCATCTCAAAATCCAGGCGGCGCGTCTGACGGGTTATCGTCAGGGCCTGGCCGATTGCGAATTGAGCTTCGATCCCGATCTGGTGGTCGAGAGCGATTTGAGCGAAACCAGCGGTTATGAAGCGGCCCGCCGTCTGCGCTGGTTGCCCAACCCGCCGGATGCGCTGATTTGTTTGAACGATGAAATTGCATTTGGGGCATTACGGGCCGTGCGCGACCTGGGCTTGGTGGTTGGCCGCCAGGTTGCCGTAACCGGTTTTGATGGCGTCGCCCGCGCTTTGCACAGCCAGCCGCCCTTAACGACCCTCGATATTCCGGTTTTTGAAATTGCTCAAAGCCTGGTGCAAATGCTGGCCCAGCAGCTCACAAAGCCCTTGCCGGAGCCAACCCGGCAGTCCATCACCCCGCGCCTTTTGGTGCGCGCCTCAACCCGCGGCGGATATAGACATTAAGAGTATCATTTTAAGACGCAGGCCCTGCCTGCGCCAGCGCCGCCGGTACAGGTGAGCGGAGCGTCCTTCGACAGCGGGCTGCGTTCCGGCCTGCGCTCAGGACAGCGACAGCTCAAACAAGGAAGCCAAGCGCTGTCCTGAGCTTGTCGAAGGATCGCAGGGCCGATCTGTAAAATTCATCTTCTTAACATCCATGGAACACAAGGAGGCCACTTGGAAAATAGACTTACTTTTGGGTTTGCGCGCATGCACGTCGAGTTTGGTGAAAAACGAGATTTCTTACCAGAGTTTATCGCCCGCCTCGAGCGGACCGGCGCACAAATTATGCTTGAATATGGCTATGGTTCTGCGCTCGGCTTTACGGAAGCCGATTATCGCGCCAATGCGCCCCAAGTGATTTTCGCTTCGCGCGCGGATATTTTTCAGCAAGAATACGTCATCGTTTTGCGCTGTCCGCCTGAAAGTGACTTGCGCCTGCTCAAACCGGGGGCCTGCCTCATCTCGATGATCCATTATCCAACCCGCCCGATCCGGATCGAACTCTTGCGCTCGATCAACGTCGAATCTATTTCGCTTGATTCAATTGTGGATGATGTTGGCCGGCGGATGGTCGAAAACCTGCACTCGGTCGCCTGGAACGGCCTGGAAGTCGCGTTTCGCGTGTTGCAGAGACTTTATCCGGCCCCTGGCCTGGAAAGCACGGCGCGCGGGCCGATCCATGTCACGGTCATGGGGGTTGGCGCAGTTGGCGTGCATGCGGTTCAGGCTGCCAGCCGCTATGGCGATCTGGGGCTGTGGCGCAGCCTGGCAGGGCGCGGGGTGCCGGGGGTTCAGGTAACAGCCATCGATTACGACCTGACCTACAACGAATCGGTGATGCGCGGCCTGCTCGCCCAGACCGACATCCTGGTCGATGCCACCCAGCGCCCCGACCCCAGCAAAGTGGTTATCCCCAACCAGTGGATTGCCTGGATGCCGGAACACGCGGTCCTGGTCGATTTGTCGGTCGACCCGTACATCTGCAAACCAGATGCGCCTCTTGAAGTCAAAGGAATTGAAGGAATGCCGCAAGGCAACCTCGATCAATACGTCTTTGGGCCGGAGGATCCCGCTTTTGAGCGCGTGCCGCCGTGCGTTTCCACTGAAAATCGGCGCTACTCTGTCTCGTGTTATTCCTGGCCCGGACTGCACCCCAAAGAATGTATGCGTTTGTATGGCGAGCAAATTCGTCCGCTTTTACGGACGCTGATTGAAAAAGGCGGGCTGGATCAGATTAACAGCAAAGGAAACTTTCTTGAGCGCGCGCTTTCACGCGCAAGGCTCTCACATTGGGTTTTAAAGCACGGAAAGGAAGGTTAAATCAATGAATACACCAAAGACTATGGGACTGCCGCGGATGCGAAATGAATCGGGCGAAAAGCGGGTTTTCCTGCCGCACTTTGTGCAGTTTATGGCCTCGCTCGGCGTCGATATTTATCTCGAAGAAGGCTATGGCTCGCGCTCTGGTTTTACTTTTGAAGATTACAAACAAGCCAACCCTTTAATTCATCGCGTCGCGCAAGAGCAGGCCTACCGCCAGGATGTCGTTTTGCTTTTGCGGACTCCCAAACGCGAAGAAATGGACTTGATCCCTGCTGGAACTACGCTCTTCTCGATGCTTCATTTCCCCACCCGTCCGCGCCGGGTGCAGCGCCTGATTGAATTGGGCATAAAAGCCATTTCAATGGACAGCATTGCCAATGACGGCAATATCCGCCTGATCGAAAACATGAAATCGGTCGCCTGGAATGGGCTGGAAGCTGCCTTCGACAGCCTCGAAAAACGCTGGCCGGGGCTGGCCCGGCCGGACGGTCTGCCGATTCAGGTCTTGATTGTGGGAACGGGCATGGTCGGCAAATATGCGATTGATGCCGCCACCAAGCTGGGCAATGTCGAGCGCAATAACGACCACATCGTCAATGATGGCCTGGGCGCGGTTGCGCTTTCGATTGGGCGGAATGTCACCTCCAACCCGCAGACCATGCAAAGGCTGATGAGTCAGGCCGATATCCTGGTGGACGCTTCCCAGCGCCGCGATACCAGCCAGCCCGTCATCCCCAACGAATGGATCGCCTGGCTGCCGGAACATGCCGTCATCGCAGACCTGGCGGTTGATCCCTACAATTTTGAATCGACTCCGCCCGTCGTGCGCGGGGTGGAGGGCATTCCGCAAGGCAGTCTCAACCAATATGTTTTTGACGCCGCCGACCCCAATTGGGACAAAACCGTCCCGCAAAATGTCAATTCAAAGAACCGGCGCACAACCGTCTCCTGCTATTCCTGGCCGGGAGTTCACCCGGAAGCCTGCATGAATCATTACGCCCATCAGCTTGAGCCATTGATTGAAGTGCTGTTCGAGAAGGGCTATGACGGTTTATCTTTGGAAGGTGAATATTTTGAACGCGCCCTCTATCGCGGCACGCTTAAGTATTTTTTGGAAACCCACAAGCCGCAGGTTCCAGGCGGGAAAGCGCAGGTCCCGGCCAAACCGAAGAAGGGACGCTAAAGAATATGACTCGTAAAACCGTTGTCGCCGCAGCCTTGGGCGAGTGCGTTCACGTTGCTGGCGTTTCCAATTTTTTGCGCCTGGCCGAATCTGCGGGTTGGAAGACCGTTTTCCTGGGGCCGGCCGTGCCGATTGACGAACTCCTGGCCGCGGCCCGCCGTGAAAAGGCGGATTTGGTGGGCGTGTCGTACCGCCTGACGCCTGAAACGGGCGAGCGCCTGCTGGGCCAGTTTGCCGAGGCCGCTTCTGAACTGCACGAAGCCGGTGTCAGATTTGCCTTCGCGGGTACGCCTCCGGTCGCCGAAAAAGCCAAACAGCTGAGCGGCTTCTTTGAAAAAATTTTCGACGGCTCACAGTCCCCAGAGCAGGTGCTGGCGTACCTCAAGGGCCAGCCTGCCCACAGCTTGAGCGAGAGCGATTTTCCCCAGCGCACGGTTGAGCGCATTTTGTGGAAGCGGCCCTACCCGATTCTCCGTCACCATTTTGGCCTGCCGACGATGGAAGATACTTTGCGCGATCTTGAGTTAATCGCCGAGGCCCAGGCGCTGGATGTCATCTCGCTCGGTATTGACCAGGACGCCCAAGAAAATTTCTTTCACCCGGAGCGCCAGAACCCGCGCCGCAAGGGCGCCGGCGGCGTGCCCGTCCGCAGCCCGCAGGATTATCGCGACTTGTACCAGGCCTCGCGCCGCGGCAACTTTCCCCTGCTGCGAACCTATTCCGGGACGGATGATTTTATTCGCCTGGCTGAGATGTACGTCGAGACCATCAAGATTGCCTGGTGCGCCATCCCGCTTTACTGGTTTAACCTGATGGATGGCCGCGGCCCCTGGGATTTGGAAGGCTCGATCCGTGAGCATCAGCAGGTGATGCGTTTTTACGGCGGACGGGATATTCCGGTTGAGTTGAACGAACCCCATCATTGGGGCATGCGCGATGCGCCCGATGTTATTTTTGTCGTCTCGGCATTTTTGGCGGCTTATAACGCCAAAAAATTTGGAGTACACGATTATATTGCCCAGTTTATGTTCAACAGCCCGCCTGGCGTGAGTGACGCAATGGATCTGGCAAAGATGCTGACCGTCATGGAAATGATTACCCCCCTGGCCGACGCCGATTTTCGCATCTGGAAGCAGGTGCGGGTTGGCCTGCTCTCGCACCCGCTGGACGTGGATGCCGCGCGCGGCCACCTGGCTGCCAGCACTTACCTCCAAATGGCAATGAAACCCGATATTTTGCACATTGTCGGCCAGACCGAAGCGCACCACGCCGCGACTGGCCCGGATATTATCGAGGCCAGCAAAATTGTGCGCCGCGCCATTCAGAACGCGCTCGGTGCGCCGGATATGACCCACGACCCGGCTTTGCGGAGCCGCGTCGAGCAGCTCAAGGCTGAGGCCGCCATCACACTCGAGGCGATTCGCAGCCTGGCCCCCGCCGGGATCCCTGACCCCTGGGCCGATTCTGCCACCCTGGCGAAGGCGGTTACTTCCGGGATTATGGATGCGCCCCAGTTGGGCAACAACAAGTTTGGGCTTGGAAAGATTCGAACGAGAATCATCAATGGGGCCTGCCTGGCCAGCGATGAAGCGGGCAAAGCCCTCAGCGAACGGCAGCGTTTGTCTAAATTCCTATAGAATGAAATGTTTTGTTTTACAAGACCAGGAGACTACTATGACCAATCCAGAAAACTACACTGTAATTGGGGCAGGCCACGGCGGAAAAGCCATGGCGGCCCACCTGGCCCTGATGGGCTTCAAAGTGACGCTTTACAACCGCACTTTTGAGCGGATACAGGTCATCCGAAAACGGGGCGGGCTTGATTTAGAGTCTGCCGAATATGGCCCGCACGGCTTTGGTAAGCTGGTAGCGGCGACCTCTGATATGGGCGAAGCACTGGCAAAAGCCCAAATGATTATGGTTGTCACGCCATCCTCCGCCCATGCCGATATTGCGCGGGTCTGTGCGCCCCACCTCAAGGACGGCCAGATTGTCGTCCTGCACCCGGGGCGCACCTGTGGCGCGCTGGAATTTGCCAAGGTTCTCGGTGATGCTGGCTGCACCGCCGATGTGACGATTTCGGAAGCCGAGACGTTTATTTACGCCTCGCGTTCTGACGGCCCGGCTCAGGCCCGTATTTTTCGCATCAAAGAAGCCGTGCCGCTGGCAGCCTTGCCTGCCACCCGAACAGAGCGCGTGCTGGAGGCGCTAACGCCGGCCTACCCCCAGTTTATTAATGGCATTAATGTCCTGAATACCGGCTTGAACAACATGGGCGCAATTTTTCACCCGGCCCTGGCCCTGCTCAACGCCGGCTGGATTGAGCGCACGCATGGCGATTTCCAGTTTTATATTGACGGGGTGACGCCTTCGACCGCCCGGATTTTGGAAGTTCTCGACCGCGAGCGCGTCACGGTTGCCTCGTCTCTGGGTGTGCGGGCGCGCACCGCGATGGAGTGGCTCAAGCTGGCTTACGACACAACCGGCAATGACCTGAATGAAGCCATTCACAATCAACCTGGCTACTACGGCATCAAAGCCCCCTCGACCCTCCATCACCGCTATATTTTTGAAGATGTGCCGATGAGCCTGGTTCCGCTGGCCTCCCTGGCCCAGCGTTATGGCGTTTCGGTGCGCGGTATGGAAAGTATTATTCGGCTCGGCAGCATCCTGCATGAAACTGACTATTGGCGGCGGGGTCGGACGGTCGAGCGGCTGGGCATCGCCGATTTATCTGTGACCGAACTGACAGCCTATGTCAATGAAGGCATCCGGGCTTAGGGTTTGCCTTCAGATATTACGACAATTCGTATCTACGGACACCCTGCGCCAAACGGGCCGCTGACAGGCAAGCCCTGAGCGGAGCGTTTCTCAGCGCAGTCGCAGGGTGATTTGCAGGAAAATGTCCTTCGACTGCGGCCCGCAAAATCGCGCGGGCCTCCGCTCAGGACGAAGTTGATCGAACATTTTCTTAACATTTATAGGAGAAAATTATGTGTGGTATTTGTGGCGTTTTTAACGCGAATTCTCAAGCTGAGGTTCAAAGCATGGTTCAGAAACTTAATCATCGCGGGCCAGATGGGGAGGGGTTGAAAAATCTTTCTCTGGGTACGCTGGGTCATACCCGCCTGGCAATCGTCGACGTGAACGGCGGCCATCAACCCATGAAAGCGGATGATTATTGGGTCGCTTTCAATGGCGAAATTTATAATCATCAAAATTTGCGCCAAGACTATTTGAACGACGAGTCTTTTAATACCCAAAGTGATACAGAAACGCTCCTGCGTCTGTTTGCCCGCTTTGGTGAAAAAGCGGTTTCCATGCTGGATGGCATGTTTGCTTTTGCGCTGCACACCCCAGGAAAATTTATGCTGGCGCGTGATCCGCTTGGCATCAAGCCGCTTTACTGGGCCGAGCAAGAAGGCAAAATCTATTTTGCTTCTGAAATTAAAGCGTTGGCAATGTTTAGCAACAATATCCGCGAATTCCCGGCGGGGCATTATTACCATTCCGAGCTTGGCTTGCATCAATACTATTTCTTGGGACAGGGAATTGTGCGCGTGCCGCAGAATGAGAGCGACGCCCAGCCGATGATTATTGATACGCTCCGCGAAGCGGTCCACAAACGCCTGATGGCCGATGTGCCGCTCGGCGTCAGCCTGAGCGGCGGCCTGGATAGCACCCTGGTCGCTGCCCTGGCCCGGGAGGGGTTGGACGAACTTCACACCTTCGCGGTCGGCATGGACGGCAGCCAGGATATCGCCGCCTCGAACATTGCCGCCGCCGCGCTCGATACGATCCATCATACCCTGGTCTACACCGAACAGGATATGCTCAAGGCGTTGCCTGATGTGATTTACCATCTTGAGTCTTTCGACCCGGCCCTGGTTCGGAGCGCCATCCCCAACTATTTCCTTGCCAAAATGACCTCGGATCATGTCAAGGTTTTCCTGACCGGCGAAGGCGCAGATGAGCTTTTTGCAGGCTACGACTATCTCAGCCGCTACAGCGATCCGCCTTCACTGGATGCCGAATTACGCGCCATCACCGGCGCTCTCCATAATACCAACCTGCAACGCGCCGATCGCATGGCGATGGCCTGGAGTCTCGAAGCGCGTGTGCCGTTTCTCGATACCCAGTCAATTTCACTGGCTTTCAGCCTGCCCGCCGAGTGGAAACTGCAATCAGACGGGCGCACCCCCAAGTGCCTCTTGCGCCGCGCCTGCGCCTCCCTCATTCCAGACGAAATCGCCTGGCGGCCCAAGCAAAAGTTTTCAGCGGGGGCCGGCTCAAGGGATGTCATTCTCGAACACGCCGGCCAGGAAATCAGCGACAGCGAATTCCGGCGGGAGCGTGAGCGTTTTGCCAACGATTGGGGTTACAATTTAATCAACAAAGAAGCGCTGTTTTACTATAAAATGATGTCTGATTATTTCAGTGACGACCAGATTATGCCGGGCATGGGGCATAGCAGGAGTTTATAGTGTATGGAGATTAATTGGTTCGAATGGTTTGGTTTGCCGCTGATTATCTTTACGGCTCGGGTTGTGGATGTCACCCTCGGCACGATCAGGATTATCTTCATCTCGCGCGGCAAGCGTCATCTGGCCCCGCTCCTGGGATTTGTTGAGGTCTTTATCTGGGTCGCCGTTATCAGCCAGATCACCCGCACCGCCAGCGGATTCCCCGCTTACTTTGCGTACGCCGCTGGTTTTGCGGTCGGCAATTATGTCGGCATGAAAACTGAAGATCGGCTTGCGCTTGGCAAGGTGGTGGTGCGTATGATCCTCTCGCAGGACGGAGAGCAGGTCGCTCATGCCCTGCGAGAATCCGGCTTTGGCGCAACGGTCGTCGCGGGTGAGGGGGCCAATGGAGGGGTCAAGCTCATTTATACAATTGTCAATCGCCGTGATTTGGCTGCCGCCACCACCATCATTCATCAAATTCACCCGCGCGCATTTCTCTCCATTGAGGAAGTCCGCTCGTCGCAGGAAGGCGTTTTTCCGGATTCAAAATCGCGCGCGCTACGGGGCAGCTGGATGAAATTAAAGAAATGACCGCTGCCCTCGATTTTTTGCGCAGGTTTGCTCCCCAATTAGCGCCGGCAGAACGCCGCGCCGTCATTGCCGAGTTAAGCGAAACCTCTTCGCCCGGATTCGATTTTTTCCTGCTGGTTGTGCTTTCTTGCAGCATCGCCACCCTCGGCCTCGTCACCAACTCACCAGCCGTGATTATTGGGGCCATGCTGGTCGCCCCGCTCATGTCGCCGATTGTCGGCATCGGCCTGGCCTCGATCACCGGTGACGCGAGTCTGTGGCGGGCGGCTACTTCGTCGCTCCTGCGCGGCGGCGCTTTGGCGATTCTGCTGGCACTCGCCATGACTTTTCTGAATCGCTTCCTGCCTTTCGTCTCGCTTCAGGAACTTCCCGCCGAAATTTTATCCCGCACCCATCCTTCGCCGATTGATTTGCTGATCGCCTTTTCGGGCGGGTTGGCTGCCTCTTATGCGCTGACGCGCCCCAATCTCTCGGCGGCCCTGCCGGGCGTGGCAATTGCAACCGCCCTGATGCCGCCTCTCTGCACCATCGGGGTCGGGATCGCTCTTGGCCGCTGGGATGTAGCCGGCGGCGCGGCCTTGCTCTTCCTGACCAACGCCGTCACAATCTCTTTTGCATCGGCTGTGGTTTTCTTTGTGCGCGGCTTTGCGCTTGACGTGCGCCGCGCCGGTCAAACGCTGCCGCGCAGCCTGGTTTTGGCGTTTATGCTCACTTTCGCATTGTTGATCCCGTTGACGTATTTCAGCGTACAATTCTTTCAGGAAGCCGCCTACAACCGCCAGGTCAATGAAGTGGTCGCCCGCGAGTTTGCGAACTATCCCCAAACCCAAATTATGGATTTAAAAATATCCCACCGCGGCGATTTACTGGATATTGCGGTGACAGTTCGCACCAGCGCCGGTCTGCGCTACGAGCAGGTGGCTGCCTTGCAAAAAGAGATTGCTCGTGAATTACAGCAGACGGTTTCCTTCAAGGTCAGCCAGATTTTCTCGGAAGAGCTTGACCCTCTCATCCCTCCCACGCCGACCTTTACGCCGACGATTACCCAGACTTTTACCCCCGGAGCCAGCCCCACCCCAACGGTGACAGCCACATTCACGCCCTCGCTGACCGCCACCGTCACCCCGACCTCTTCGCCCACCCAAACGCCGACTGCCTCTCACACCCCGGCCTTGATTCGGGCTGTACAGACGGGTTTCCCCGCTTTGCAGTTGTACCAGTCTCCGGGCGGGCCGGTTATCAGCCGCATCGCCTCCCGTCAGCAGTTGACCCTGCTCTATGGCCGGATCGAATATCAGGGTTTGATCTGGGTTGAAGTTCGAGACGAAGAAGGCCGCATCGGGTGGATCCCCGAAATCTACGGGTTTATTATCACAGCTACCCCTGTCCCATAACTTTATTGAGGAGAAAACTATGTATATGATTCTGCTTGTACTGGATGACCCTGAACAGCTGGACGCCGTGATTGCGGCCTGGGAGACGGTCGGCATTCGGGGTGTTACCATGCTTGAAAGCACGGGCCTGGGGCGCCTGCGCCAGAGCCGCGTGCCAGCGCGTTACTACTTCCAGAGTCCGCGCGCTGAAGAAGGCCACCTGACCTTGCTGACGGTTGTCCCGGACGAAGAAAGTGTCCAGTCTTGCATGCGCGCGACAGAGGCAATCATAGGAGATTTGGACGAGCCGCATACGGGCATCTTTGCTGCCTGGCCGCTGCCCATTATCAAAGGTGTTGCATCACAAGGAGATTAAATGGTCTGGCTGGAATTTGTCCTGAGCGCGATTCTGATTATGCTGGCAGCCACGCAGTTGGCGAAGTATGGCGACGTGATCGCTGTCCGTACAGGGTTGGGCGGCATGTTTATCGGTGTGGTTTTGATGGCAGGCGCAACCTCTCTGCCCGAAGTGCTGACCAGCGTCAGCGCCGTCTGGCAGGGCACCCCCAACCTGGCCGCCGGAAATTTGCTTGGCTCAAACATGTTTAACATGCTTCTGCTGGCGATCTTGGACCTGCTCCATCAGAACGAACGCATTTTGCGCAAGGCTGCCCTCAAGCACGCCCTTTCGGGCAGTGCCGCCGTGTTGCTGATTACCTTGGTGGTCTTCTTTTTGCTCGACGAACTGACCTGGCACGTGGGCTGGGTGGGCATCGACAGCATTTTGCTGATGCTGGCCTATTTGGCAGTTGTTTATCTTATTCAGGGCGAACAATCGGCGCTGCCTAAAATTCAGCTTAAAGCGTCTTTGCCCGAAAATTTTCCCAGCTTGCGGCGCGGACTAATCGGTTTTGGGATGGCCGCCGCATCCCTGCTTTTACTTGCACCCTGGATGGTGGACAGCAGCAATGAAATCGCTGAAATTACCGGCCTCGGAGCAACTTTTGTTGGCACAACCCTGGTAGCGTTGGTCACCTCCCTGCCCGAACTGGTTACGACCATTGCGGCGGCCAAATTGGGCGCAGACGATATGGCGATTGGCAACTTGTTCGGCTCCAACCTGTTCAATATGTTCGCGCTTGGTCTGACCGATTTGTTCTATACGGACGGCCGATTCTTCGCAGCAATCGACCCTGATTTTATGTTGATCGCCGTTTTGGGGCTGTTAATGACCGTCATGGCCCTGGTCGGCAACCTGGCCCGCCTTAAACGGCGTTTGTTTTTTATTGAAATTGATGCCGCCGCCTTGGTTTTTGTCTATCTGGCCGGGATGTGGCTCTTATATACGCGCGGCGCGGGTTAAGGCCCCAACAAACAAAGACGCCCACTCCCCCTGGCGCGAACGTATGACTCGGGAGCCTGCCCTGAGTGTAATGAAGGGGCAGGCTCAACACCAATAATCTTCCCGGTTCTCCTTCGTATACTTTGTGCCCTTTGTGGTTAAAGGTTTAATCTTTAGTTTTGAAATTTAATCAATGGATACCCAGCAGAACGATTATAATCCTGGCTTATGGATATTACACTTGCCCTCGGCGGGGGCGGCGCGCGTGGAGCAGCCCATTTGGGCGTCTTGCGGGTCTTGGAGCAGCACGGATTTCGCATTCGGGCGGTGGCTGGCACTTCCGTTGGCTCAATTATTGGCGCATTCTACGCTTTCGGATACCCCCCCGCTGAGATCGAATCCATTTTTGCATCGGTAGACTTCTCCCGTTTGCTTTACACCTGGCCGCTGGTCGACGGGCCCAGCCTGCTTGGCGTGCGCGGCATGACCGATTTTCTGCGCACCCATCTTGGAAACCGCGATTTCGATGATCTGCGCCTGCCTTGCGCAGCAGTTGCTGTGGATTTGAACAGCGGCCGCGAAATTATCTTGCAGGAAGGACGCGTGGTCGAAGCCATCCTGGGTTCGATTGCCATCCCGGGAGTTTTCCCGCCCCAGGAATATAACGAATACCTCCTGATCGATGGCGGCATCCTCGACCCTGTCCCGGTCTGCGCTGCGCGCGCCCTCGCTCCCCGCCTGCCCGTGGTTGCGGTCAACCTCTCTTCGCCGCTCGGAAACCCATCCACGCCGCCCAGCTTGCAAATCCCCGGCGTCACGCCGCTGGTCGATCAGCTGGTGGCGCGCCTGAATATCACCCAGGCCCTGCAAGTTTTCGCCGAAGCCATCGACCTCGGCCAAAGCCAGATAACCACCCTTCGTCTCCAAATTGAAAAACCAGAAGTGCTGATTAACCCTGCCGTCGGCGGCATCGGTCTGCTGGACAACGTCGACGTTCACGAAGTTTCAAAACTCGGCGAAATAGTCACCCTCGAAGCCCTGCCGGCCCTCCAGCGCGCCGTCTCGTGGCCTGCCCGCCTGCGCCGATCTTGGCGGCGCTAAAGTGCTTTGGCTGGCGAGGCTTGTCCCATATCTCGCGGTCGGGTTTGGCTTGTTCTTTTTCAAAAATGCCTGGCTGGCCTTGCTCGGCTACCATCTTGGGATATTGCTTTTTCTGGGGTTAAATCGCGCATTTGGACGTTTTCGCGCCCTGCGCCTGGTTCTGCACCCGGGCTGGGCAGCCCTCGCCGGGGCTTTATCCTACCTCGCCGGACTTCTACTTTATCTGGGCTGGGACGAACTGCTTCTGCCCGCAGATTCCTCCGTTTCGCTGGCCTCTCTTGGGCTGACGGCCCCAACCTGGCCCTGGTTCATCGCCTATTTTGCCCTGGTCAACCCCTGGCTCGAAGAAACCTACTGGCGCGCCTGGCTCTCCGGCCGCTCGCAGTACCCCGTCCCTGAAGATTTCTGGTTTGGCGGCTATCACCTGCTGATTTTATGGCCTTTTGTTTCCCTGGGCTGGATGGCGCTGGCCTTCGTGATTTTATCCGCCGCCGCCTGGTTTTGGCGGCAAATTTTCAGGCAGACCGGCAGCCTGCTCATCCCTGTAATCGCTCATACGCTGGCCGATTTCTCGATATTGACAGCGGTCTACCTCAGGACAATCCCTCCATGACTCGTGATTTGCGTAAATACACAAGCCAGACCAACCTAAGACTCTTATTGGGTATCTTTTTTCTCTTCTTTGTCGTCGGCATCGGCCTGATTTGGCTGATCTACGGACTGCCGGCCGCCATCTTTGGATTGCTTTGTTTGCTGGGCGCGCTCGTCCCGGTTGGGCTGATCTGGTTCTTCATGTTCGGCCTGGACTGGATCGTCAAACGCGCCAACCGCGATTAGACTCCCGCCCTGAATCCTGCCACCCCACCTCTGACCAAAAAAACATGCAAACTCACCTCGCCACCCTTGAAGACTGGACCTATCGCCTGCTGCCGCCCGAACAGCCCGCGCGCCGCCTGCTCTTGCTTTTGCACGGCTGGACCGGCGACGAAAACTCGATGTGGGTTTTTGCCCGCAATTTTCCGCATGATGTCTGGATGCTTGCTCCGCGCGCCCCGTTCCCGGCCCCGTCTGGCGGCTATTCGTGGCGCGAACATCTCGAAGGCGAGCACTCCCTGGCGGACTTGCGCGCTACCGCCGCCAACCTGATTCGTTTTGTCGAGGGTTGGGGAGTTGCCAACCAGGTTGAGACCTCCCAGTTTGACGTGATTGGCTTCAGCCAGGGCGCAGCCATGACGGGCATGCTTGGCCTGCTCTACCCGCAACGGGTTCGCAAATTGGCGATGCTTTCCGGCTTCCTGCCGGAGGGCGCTCAAGAACTTTTCCCCGCCTCGTTCAGCCCGCAGAAACGGATTTTTATCGCCCACGGTACCCGCGACCGGATGGTTTCTGTCGAACGCGCCCAGCAGGCGGCCCGCCTGTTTGAGCGGGCCGGGGCGCAGGTCGAGTATTGCGAAGCGGACGTGGCTCACAAAGTTGGCCCGGAATGTCTGCGCGCCCTGGCCGCTTACCTCCAAAATTAACCCCTTCTGATTTGTGCGTTGACGCCCGTCAATTTTCAGAGTATCCTTGTCCAAGATTTTTACCCCCTGCCCTCAATGAGCACCGACCATGACCCTCTCGCGACGTGACTTCCTGAAATTAATAGGTGGCGCGGCTGGCGCCCTGGCCCTTAACCCCTTTAGCCGGGTGATGCCTTTACCAGAATTCCCGCAAGGACAACACTTGGGGCGTCTGACGATCCCGGCTGGCATTCGGCAATCGCCGCGCTTTGATTATCCCGTTATCCGCGAGTTAAATCAGGACGAAGTCGTTACGGTCTTGCGCCAGGAGATTGGGGGCATGTATGGCACGCCGACAGAGTTACGCTCTGAAAGTTTGGTGTGGGCTGAAACGCCGGAAGGTTTTATTCACAGCAGCCTGCTCCAGCCGGTAAAAAATGCGCCCAACCCGCCCCTCGCCGAAATCCCCGCGGGCCGGCAGGGATTTTGGGCCGAAGTAACCGTCCCGTATGTCGATTTTACGCTTGAGAACCCCAACCCTGCTTCACCCTGGCTAAAAAATGCAGTCGAGTGGCAGTTCCCCACCCGCTTATACTACAGCCAGGTCCTCTGGGTCGACCAGGTCAAGGTTAGTGAAGTGACCGGCAACATGATCTACCGCATCAACGAACGCTACGGGAGTTACGGCGATATTTTCTGGGCCGATGGCGCAGCTTTTCGTCCCATTACCGAAGAAGAAATCTCCCCGCTCCACCCGCAGGTCGACCCGGCCGAGAAACAGATTGTTGCCAACCTCACCTACCAAACGCTTTCGTGCCAGGAAGCGGGTCGTGAAGTCTACTTCTGCCGCATCTCCTCTGGAGACAAGTATGACCCATACGGCAATTTTGTAGATATTTGGTCCACGCCGCTCGGCACACACTGGACCTGGCGCAAATCCATCTCCACTCACATGGCGGGCGGTACTGCCGGCGGCGGCTGGGACATTCCCGGCATATCCTGGACGACCCTGTTTTCGGGCACGGGCGTTGCCATTCATTCGACTTTCTGGCATAACAACTTTGGCAAACCCACCTCCCGCGGCTGCCTGAACGTGACCCCCGAAGACGCCAAATGGATTTTCCGCTGGACAACTCCCCAGGTCAGCCTGGAACTGGGCGATATCACCATTCAGGGTGACGGCGGAACCCACGTCGTGATCGAAGAACGCAATTACTAAAAGAGGCTCTTATGCAAATTGGAAATTTAACCGTTGGGCTGGCTTTTCTGGCTGGTTTGGCATCTTTTCTTTCGCCCTGTGTTTTTTCGCTTGTCCCGGCCTATATTGGCTATCTGGGCGGGCGCGCCGCCGGGGGCGAAGCAAATGCCCAAAACCGCTGGATCACTTTTTCGCACGGCCTGGCCTTTGTCCTGGGTTTTAGTGTTGTCTTTATTTCCCTCGGTTTGGCAGCCTCGGCCCTGGGCAGCTTTTTATATGATGCGCGCGATTTACTGGCAAAAATAGGCGGGCTGATTGTGATTGTTTTCGGCTTGCACATGATCGGTGTTTTTCGGATCCCTTTCCTGGAATACGATTCGCGCGTCCAAAAACTGCCCGACGCGCGCCTGGGCTACCTGGCCTCCTTTTTGATGGGCATCTTCTTCTCTGCCGGCTGGTCGCCTTGCGTTGGCCCGGTTTTAGGCGCGATTTTAACCCTGGCCCTGAACGGTGGCGACCTGGCTTTTGGGGCCCTCATGCTGACCGCTTACTCTGCCGGCTTGGCCATTCCGTTCCTGATCGCTGCGCTTGGCATTGGCTGGGTCACGGGCATTTTGCGCCAACACGGTAAAACCATGCGCTATGTCGAAATTGCGATGGGCGTCGTCCTGGTGATCGTGGGTCTGATGCTCATCTTTGGCGTTTTTAATTTGCTGGCCAACTATGGCCTGTTTGTTGATCTGGGATTGTAATCGTGCAGACCGTTACCCTATTTACCCGTAAAGATTGTGGATTGTGTGACCAGGCCAGGGCCGACCTTGATTCCCTGCAACAAGAAATTCCCCACCAGCTGGTCGAAATTGATATCGAGAGCGACCCCTCGCTGTTGAAATCTTATCTGGCTGAGATTCCGGTGGTGGAAGCCGGGCCCTACCGCCTGACAGCACCTTTCGGACTGCCCGAATTGCGCATGACCCTCGGCGCAGCCCGCGACCGCCGCGGCCACCTTGAACAACTCTCCGACCCTGAATATCTGCGCCGGACAGAAAATGCGCGCTCCTTGAGCGGCGCAGACCGTTTTTCCTTGTGGGTTTCGCGCCATTATCTCTGGCTCATTTTCTTGCTGTTTTTCTTTTATGTCGGGCTGCCGCTCCTGGCCCCAGCCTTGATGAAAGCCAACCTGCGCACCCCGGCAAAAATCATTTATACGGTTTACAGCCCGCTTTGCCATCAACTTGGCTTTCGTTCGCTCTATTTGTTTGGCCCGCAAGCCTTTTATCCGCGCGCAGCAGCCGCCTCGGAGGGGATGCAAACTTTCGAGCAGGCCACCGGTGTTTCAGAAGAAGACCTGTGGGCTGCCCGTCAATATCTGGGCAGCGAGCAGGTCGGTTACAAAACCGCCTTGTGCGCCCGCGATGTTGCCATTTACGGCGCGATTGTTCTCTTCATCATCATTTATGGCCTGACGGGCCGGCGGCTCAAGCCCCTCCATTGGATGCTCTGGCTTTTATTGGGCATTGCCCCAATCGGCTTGGACGGTTTTTCGCAGCTTTTCAGCCAGATCGGTATCCCCGCCCTCAACGAAATCATCCCTTACCGCGAGAGCACCCCCTTCCTGCGGCTTTTTACCGGGGCCCTCTTTGGCTTTATGACCGCCTGGTTTGGTCTGCCGTATGTCGAAGAATCGATGCAGGAAACCCGCCAGCTGCTGGTCAAAAAAGTGCGGGTGATTACCCAAACCAATTCCAAATAACGGGGGAATTGGATGCCTTTTCAGACCGTTGATGGAATCCGCTATTTGACCTTTGACCTGTTCCCCGAACAGGTCATTCATGCGGTTTTTACCCGCCACGGAGGCCTCAGTCCCGCTCCCTGGGCTTCGCTCAACTTTGGCGGGACCGTCGGCGACGAGCCAGCGCGCGTCCGGCAGAACCGTTTCCGTGCTTTTCGAGCCTTGGGGCGCGATCCGCACTCGATGTTCGATGTCTGGCAGGTTCACAGTGCAGATGTGGTGATTGCCACCGCCCCCCATGAAAGCGTTCCGCGCGAATTCAAAGCCGATGCAATCATTACCGACAACCCGGCCGTAACGCTCCTGATGCGCTTCGCCGATTGTACGCCGATTCTGTTCTTTGACCCGATTCGGCAGGCCCTCGGCATTGCCCACGCCGGTTGGCTGGGGACTGTCCGGCGGGCGGCCAGCGCAGCTGTAGCCGCCATGCAATCGGCCTATGGCTGCGACCCTGCCAACCTCCTGGCCGCGATTGGCCCCGCAATCGGCCCCGATCACTATCAAGTCGGGCCGGAGGTGGTGGAGAAGGCCCACCATGCCTACGGCGCTCAAGCCGCCGCGCTTTTCCATGATGTGGGCGGGCCGCGTCCACATTTCGATTTGTGGTCTGCCAACCGGCTTGATTTGGAGCAAGCCGGCCTGCAACCTGGAAATATCGCTGTTTGTGAGATTTGCACGGCCTGTAATCCCCAGGATTGGTATTCCCACCGCCAGGAAAAGGGTAAAACGGGCCGCTTTGGGGCGCTGATTGCTTTGCGCAGCTGATTGTTGGTACAATTTAGACATGGAAGAAAAACTGGTTACTGAAATTCGCGCCCACCTGGAAGAGACCCGGCAAAAAATTACCCTCGCCGCCCAATCCGCCGGGCGCAACCCGGCTGCGGTGCGGCTGGTAGTCGTCACCAAGAAGCAGCCGGTCGAGCGGGTTCAGGCCGCCCTCCAGGCCGGGGCAGAATATTTGGGCGAAAATTATGCCGAGGAGGCAGTCGCGAAAATAACTGCGCTGGGCGGCGTTGGCGCCGAATGGCACATGATCGGCCACGTCCAGAGCCGCAAAGCCGAACTCGTGGCGCGCCATTTTAACCTGATCCACTCGCTCGATAGCCTGAAACTCGCCCACCGGCTCGACCGTTTTGCGGGCGAGGCCGGGCGCGATTTGCCCGCGCTTTTGGAAGTAAACGTCAGCGGCGAAGATAGCAAATTTGGTTTCGCGGCCTGGGACGAGGCGCTTTGGCCCGCCCTGCGCGATGCGGTTCTTGAGATTTCTGGCCTGCCAAATTTGCAAATTCTGGGGCTGATGACGATGCCGCCTTTTGCCGATCTGGCCGAGGAATCGCGTCCGTTTTTTGTGCGCTTGCGCCGTTTGCAGGAATACCTCTCGCAGCAGGCCCCGGCTTCGGACTGGAAAGAACTTTCGATGGGCACCAGCGTTGATTATCCGGTTGCCGTCGAGGAGGGCGCAACCCTGGTGCGGGTCGGAACAGCCATCATGGGGCAGAGGCAGGCTTAGGGCCAGGATCGAACGGCTTTTTGAAGCAGAGGTTTTTATCCGAATCTTTATCCATTTGAAAGGGAATTTCTTCGATGATTGATGTATTAATCTCTGCCATTCGCATTTTTGAACAATTGCTGGCCCTGCTCGTGATTGTCAAGGTCATCATTTCGTACTTTATGAGTCCTTACAATAAGTTTCGCATGACGGTGGATCGCCTGGTCGAGCCGCTTCTGGCGCCCATTCGGCGGGTCTTGCCCACCATTGGGATGTTTGATTTTAGCCCGTTGGTTTTAATTATTCTGGTACAATTAATCGCGGGATTATTAATCAACATTCTTTTGAGTGTGAGGTGAAATATGGCAGATCGTAAGTTCAGGTTGCACGACGGCCAGCGGGGTGTGGCCCTGGCAGTGCGGGTGACACCCCGCGCCAGCCGCAACGAAGTGACCGAGATTCAGAGCGATGGCACGGTCAAAGTGCGTCTGACGGCCCCCCCGGCGGATATGGATGGCAACAAGCAATTAATTAATTTTTTATCTGAAGTCCTGGGCTGCGCGCCCTCCAAGTTGGATATTGTGGCGGGGTTGTCTGGGCGCGATAAGCTGGTTTCAATTATTGGCATGGAAACTTCGGATGTCCACCAACGGCTTCTTGCGTATATCCAATAACTCTTTGAAAAGTAAAAGGCGTGAGTGAATTCACTCACGCCTTTTTTGTTTGTCTGCGGACTCGCGCTTACTGTTGGACGGGGCTGTAAAGGTTGCGGTAAACATTGTAGATTTCGTAAATACCGCGCAGGTAATCGCGAGTTTCTTGATAGCGGATGACCTCCAGCTGCAGGTCTGGGTCGTCAGGGGCCAGGCTTTTCCAGATGGCCGCGTTGCCGGGGCCGGCGTTGTAACCCGCCAGGGAGGCGTAGAGATTTCCTTCGAGATAGCGGCGGTTGCTGTTGAGATAGAAAGTGCCCATCCGCACGCTAACCTGGGGGCTGTAGAGCATTTCGCTGTTGTAGTTTGGCGGCCAGCCCATTTGTTCGGCAATGCTGGCCCCCGTGACAGGCATGATTTGCATCAGGCCGTGCGCGCCCGCGCTCGAGCGGACAAACCCCTCGAACAGGCTTTCCTGCCGAATCAGACTGGTGATCAGAATTGGATCAAAGTTATATTCTTGGGCAGCCGGAAATATGATTTCAGGATAGTACAGCCCGTAGCGGGCATGACTGAAGTAGACCGGGGCGGTCAGGCTGGCGCTCTGATCGTTCAGCCCGGCTAACGTCAGCACCTGGCGCAGGGCGGTAATGGCAGGCCGGTAAAGTCCGAGATCGAGCAGGTAATTGCCCAGCCGAAAGGTGTTGAGCGGGTCTTGCTCGATAGCCAGGCGCAGTTCCTCGAACTCAAGCCGGGCCTGGTCGTATAACCCGATTTGCCAGAATTCCAGCCCGCGTTGAAAGCGCGGATCACTGGCTAGCTCACGCGGATTTGAGAGGTCCACCTCCGGCCCCAGGTTGAATCTGACGCGCATCCACGAGATGGCCTCGCTTCGTTCGCTGTCCAGGCTGTAATCGAAGTTGTAGACAGGCGGCGCTTCAAAGGGCTGCCGGCCAAGCAGCAGGTCGCGCGCGCGCAGGCTATAGTAGCCGTTCGGCATAATCGCCTGGGCGGCCTGCCAGGCCACGTACGCGCCCTGTTTGTCGTTGAGGGCCATCAGGCTTTTTCCGACCCAGAGTTGGGCGCGGGCGCGTTCGACCGGTTCCTGGGCCAGCACAAGCGTCCGCTGGAAGTTGTCACGGGCGCGCTCGTAATCCCCGCGCCGGTAATGGGCAATTGCGGCCTGGAAGAGCGCGTCGCTGGTTTCGATCTCATTTGGATATTGCAGCGCGACCATTTCCCACAGTTCGGCGGCGCGTTCCAGGTTTCCGCCGCGTTCGTGGATGCGGGCCGCGCTCAACGTATAAGAAACGACAAAGGGCGAACCAGGCACGGCGTTGACGAATTGCTCAAAGGTTTCGGCCCCGGCCTTGTAATCGTTCAGGTAGGCCCACTGCGTAAAGCCTTTTTCTTCCCAGGCCGCCGCCCAAAAACGACTGGCCGGATACTTCTGAATTAGCTCATCCCAGATGGCAACCGCCTGAGAAGGGCTGCCCAACTCACGCAGCGTCAGGGCTTTGTAGTGCAGTACCGATCCATCGTGGGCCGGGTTGATGGCAATGTAACGGTCAAACGCTGCCAGAGCCACATCATACTGCCTCGCAAAATAATCGACCAGGCCGCGGCTGAACTCATCCACCGGCTGACCGGCCTCCACCAGCCCGACCAGCGCGGAATATGAGTCGTAGGCCAGCGGATAATTATTGACGGTAAATTGCCATTTCTCGTAAGCGGCGCTGGGGTCGCCCATCTGGAGATAAGCCTGGCCCGCCAACAAATAAAGCTGGGCCTTGACATAATCGTTGCGGGTCGCGGCCTCAATTTCATCCGCCAGAATCAGTGCGCTTTGCGGGTCTCCCGCCGCTGAGTAAGCCTGGGCAATCTCAAGCTTAAGTGGAATTGGGTCGCTGACCCCGGTTTCAAGCGCGGCCTGGTAGGCGCTGATCGCCTCCAGCGGCCTGCCCGCCGCCCGCAGGCCATCCCCGCGCCGGGTTTGGACAAACCGGTCGAGCAAGCCCGGGCGCATTTGCAGGTAAACCGCGAAGGTATCTGCTGATTCCTGGTAACGGCCCAGATCGAAATAAGTCTCTGCCAGCAGAAACCAGGCCTGCGCAGCCGTTTCGCTTTCAGGGTAATTTTGGGTCAGAACGCGCAACTGTTCGAGCGCGGCCGCAAAATTACCGTCCAGAAATTCGGTTTTGCCCAGTCCCCACAGGGCCGAGGCGCGCACTGCCGGGTCGTCGCTGCCCGCCAGAGAAAGTCGAAACTCTTCGCGCGCGCCGCTATAGTTACCCAGAAAAATGGCTTTTTCACCGCTGCTGATGCGGGCCGCCGGGAAAGGCGTCGCGGTGGGGGCGGGCGTGGCAGTTGGCAGGGGGATTGGGCTGCTTGTGGCGGTTTGCAACGGGCCGGGGCTTGCGGCTTGTTTGGCGGTATTTGCCACCGGCATCGAACAGGCCGCCAGCCCAAGAATCAGACCCAACAGGAGCGCGATTTTGATTTTCATCCTGCCCTTATACTGGCTTTAGCGAGGCGTGTCAATGCTTTACAAGCCTGTCATCTTATGTTAAACTTGCGCAACTTCACGGACGCTCTCGACCGAGGGCGTCTTTTCCTGTGTCTTGAGTATGCGAACCGTCTTCTGGAACCCGGATAAAAACAGCCTCGAAATGATCGATCAGCGCCGCTTGCCTGAATCGCTGGAAATTGTTTCGTACCGCACTCACCGCGAGGTTGCCGAGGCAATCCGCGGGATGGTTGTGCGCGGCGCCCCGGCGATTGGGGCCGCGGCGGCTTTTGGCCTGGCTCTGGCGGGATACGAATCTCCGGCCCAAACGCCCCGCAGCCTGCTCGCCGATTTATCGGCAGCTGCCAGCACCTTGAAATCTGCCCGTCCCACGGCCGTTAACCTGGCCTGGGCCCTCAACCGGCTGCTTCAGGCTGCTGCATCCGCTGAAACTGCCAGCGCCGACGGGTTGCGCCAATTGATTTTGAGCGAAGCCCAAAAACTTGCCGATCAGGATGTCGAAATCAACCAGCGCATGGCAGCCTACGGCGCAGAACTGATTGCCGATGGCGATACCATTATCCATCATTGCAACACCGGCGCGCTGGCGACGGTCGATTGGGGCACGGCCCTCGGCGTGATTCGGACAGCCTGGCAGCAGGGCAAGAAAATCCATGTGTTGGTCGACGAGACTCGTCCGCGTTTGCAGGGCGCGCGCCTGACCGCCTGGGAACTGGAACAATACGGCATTCCGTATGAGATTATTTCCGACAACATGGCAGGTTACTTTCTGAGCAGCGGTCAGGCCCAAAAAGTCGTTTTTGGGGCTGACCGGGTGGCTGCCAATGGCGATCTCGCCAATAAGATCGGAACGTATATGCTGGCCCTGGCCGCCCACGACAATCGCATCCCGGCTTACGCGGTGCTGCCGACCTCGACCATCGATTTTTCGCTGGCGCACGGCGGTTTGATCCCGATTGAAGAGCGCGACCCGGCTGAAGTGCTTGCCATCCGCTTTGAAGGCGAGCGGGCTGCCCCGCAGGCGGCCAAAGCCCGTAACCCGGCTTTTGACGTAACGCCAGCCCGTCTGATTACTGCGATCGTGACCGAGAAAGGCGTAATCTACCCGCCTTTTGAGACAAACTTGAAGAAAGTGATTGAATAACCATGGATATTTTACTTTCCGGCTCTGTGGCTTATGACTACCTGATGACCTTCCCCGGTTATTTTCATGAGCAAATCTTACCCGAACGGCTCAAAAATATCAGCCTGTCCTTTTTGGTTGAAAGCATGACGCGCCAGCGGGGTGGAACTGCACCCAATATCGCCTACACCCTGGCTCTGCTGGGCGAAAAACCGCGCCTGATGGCTGCCGTCGGTGAAGATTTTGGCGATTACCGCAATTGGCTTGAACAAAACGGGATCGATACAGAGTGGGCCAAGGTCGTTAACGGCAAATTTACCGCTTCGTTTTTTGCCACGACTGACCAAATCAACGCCCAAATTGCTTCGTTCTACCCTGGCGCGATGGCTCATGCCGCTGAACTTAGCCTGCGTGATGTCGAGAGACGCCCCGACCTGGTGGTCATCTCGCCAGACGACCCGACAGCCATGAAAAATCGGGCGGCTGAGTGCCGCGAATTGGGAATTCCCTATCTTTATGACCCTTCCCAGCAAATTCTGCGCCTTGAAGGCGATGAGATTGCGCGTGATATGGATGGCGCGCGCTTCCTGTTTGTCAATGATTATGAATATGGCCTGGTCGTTAAGAAAACCGGCCTCGATCTGGATGAAATGCTCAAGCATGTTGAGATCATCGTCATCACCAAAGGCTCTGAAGGAGCCCTGATCTATGTCGAAGGCAAAGAAATTGTCGTGCCGATCACACCTGAAGAGCGGATTGTCGACCCAACCGGCGTAGGCGATGCCTTTCGGGGCGGATTCCTGGCTGCTTATTCGCATGGCTGGGATTGGAAGTTGTGCGGACAGGTTGGCTCCCTGGCTGCGGTCTATGTTCTCGAACAAAACGGCCCCCAGAATCATTACTATACCCGTCAACAGTTTGTCAAACGCTTTCGTGAGCATTATGCGGATGGTGGTAAACTGGACGAACTGTTGAAATAGGTTCGATAATTGAATATCGAATGCCGCATATTGATTTTTTAAGGAGAAAACATGAGTAACTACGATATCAAAGATGCTTCTTTAGCCGAAGGCGGACGCCGCCGAGTCGATTGGGCCGAGCGCGAAATGCCCGTTCTGCGCCTGATTCGCGAGCGTTTCGAGAAAGAAAAACCGCTTAAAGGGATTCGCATGTCGGCCTGCCTGCATGTCACCGCCGAAACTGCCAATCTGATGCGCACCCTGCAAGCTGGTGGCGCAGATGTAGTCCTGACCGCCTCCAACCCGCTTTCGACTCAGGACGATGTCGCTGCGGCCCTGGTCAATATTTGGGAAATCCCGATCTTTGCGATCAAGGGCGAGAGCAATGCCACCTATTACAAACATCTTTCTGCCGCTCTTGACCACAAACCGCAGATGACGATGGATGACGGGGCGGATCTGGTTTCGGTCTTGCATAAAGATCGCCGCGAACTGCTGCCCGAAATCATTGGCGGCACCGAAGAAACCACTACCGGTGTCATTCGTCTGCGCGCGATGGCGGCGGATAAGATGCTCAACTTCCCGGTGGTTGCGGTCAACGACGCGATGACCAAGCATTTCTTTGATAATCGCTATGGAACCGGCCAAAGCACGGTCGATGGCATCATCCGCGCCACGAATGTTTTGCTGGCGGGTAAGAATTTTGTCGTGGCTGGCTACGGCTGGTGCGGGCGTGGCCTGGCTTCGCGCGCGCGCGGCATGGGCGCCCAGGTGATTGTGACCGAAGTGGATCCGCTCAAGGCTCTCGAAGCCGTGATGGATGGCTATCAGGTTATGCCGATGATGAGCGCTGCCAAGATTGGCGATATCTTCTGCACCGTAACCGGCGATTTGAATGTTCTTGATGGTCACCACTTTGAAGCTATGAAAGACGGCGCGATTGTCGCCAACAGCGGCCACTTCAACGTTGAGATTAATGTCCCGGCCCTGGCGGCGATGAGCAAGGGCGAACCAACCCGTGTCCGTCCGTTTGTAGACCAATACGAAACCCAGGATGGCCGCAAAATCAACATTTTGGGCGAGGGCCGTCTGATCAACCTGGCATCCGCGGAAGGCCACCCGGCTTCAGTGATGGATATGTCTTTTGCCAACCAGGCTCTTTCGGCAGAATATATGCTCAAGAACGCCGACACGCTCGAAAACCGGGTCTATTCTGTGCCTGAGGACATCGACAAGGAGATTGCCCGCATCAAACTGGATGCGATGGGCATTCGAATTGACACCCTGACCGAGGAACAGGTCAAATACCTGAATTCTTGGGAAGAAGGCACTTAGTCCAGCTTCCATCTTGCAAACTAAAAACCCCTCGCAGCGAAAAACTGCGAGGGGTTTTCTCTAACTTTCATAAAGTTACGGGCAGGAAACCGATTTTTTTACTCTGGCGGATGCTCCGGCGCTGTTAAAGGCCGCTATCCCATACTCGACGCTGGGCGGCGGGTTGCCAATGATCCACAGGCGCGGAAGCGATGTCACGTCGCTGGTGCTGGTCGCACTCGCGCCGAGGGTGGCGATCAACTCCCCGTCGCGGTAGATGCGATACCCATCTTCATTGGTGGCAATATCTTTCCAGGTGAGCGTAATATTGAGGCGGTTGAGGAGCAGGACGGGCCCCGGCTGAGGTTCGCAGGTAATGGCGATTTCGAAGTCTGTCGGTGCAGGCGGCGGATAGGGCGTTGGGGTGGCGGGCGAGGGGTATTCGGGCAGGCTGCTGGTATTGCCGCTCACGCTGGCGTAATTGCCCCATAACCAACAATTGCCAGAACTGCCAGGATTTTTGATGATCCAATAAGCTCCGTTTTGATACCTGCCGACTACTTCGGCGGTTTGGCCTACATTTAAAGCACCGATCAGGTCGAATTGGGTGCCTGGCCCGCTGCGGCAGTTGGTATTGACGCTGACGGAGGCCATCGGTACTTCTGGCGTGGGAGTGAGCGTGATGGTGGGGCTGGCTTCGGGCGTGAACGTCTCGGTGGGCGGCTGCGGGGTTTGAGTGGGGGCTTGCAAGGTCAACTCTTGGGCAGTGATGGTGGCTGCCAGATCAGGCTGGCCGCCAGCTTGCTCGGTAGGCGTTGCTGCGGGGGCCTGCCCGGGCATGCTGCACGCAAATGCAGCTAAGACAAGTGCGATTATTGTGACAATAATTTTCCTGTTCATGAATTTCTCCTTACTTGCTCAACTTGATTTAATCATTATACATTTTTCCATATCCGCAGCTTTGAGGCCTGGCCGAACGACATTCCCCCATTTGTCCTGTCTGTAAAAGTTATTCCGGGCGTTTAAGCGGCAGAATAACCCTGAAAGTGCTCCCGCCGCCGGGGCTGCTTTCCAACTCTATCCGGCCTTGCATCAGGCGGGTAAGTTCGCGCACAATCGACAAGCCCAACCCGGAACCATATTGCTTTCGGGCAAGCGGGTCATCAGATTGCTGAAAGGCTTCAAAGATCAGGGCCTGGTCTTCGACAGAAATGCCGATGCCGCTGTCGCTGACTTCGATGGCCCACTCTTCAGCGTTGATCGACCTGAATGCCAGGTTTACACAGCCTTCTGTTGTGAACTTGACTGCGTTGTTGAGCAGGTTAATCACAATTTGCCTGAGCCAATACAGGTCGCCCAAGATTTGATCGGGCAGGTTCTCGTCAATGGATTGCGAAAATTGAAGGTTCTTTTTGAGGGCGTGAAAGTGAAGCGTTGCAAGAATTGATTCGGTGATTTCGGAAGGCGCAAAGGGACGTTCGCGCAGGACAATTTTGCCTGTTTCGACCTGGGCTTGTCCGATCAGGTTGTTGGCAAAAGCCAGCAGCTGGTTGGCGCTGTCGAGAATTTCGGCGCTGGCATTTTTTTGCTCTTCGTTGATTGGGCCGAACATTTCGGTTTTTAGCATCTCGGCGTACCCGATGATGGCTCCTAGTGGCGAACGAAAATCGTGGCTGACGTTGGCCAACAGTTGGGTTTTGAGTTGGCTGGCTGTGCGCATCTCTTCGTTGGCCTGTTTGAGGGTGGAAATATCTGCCAGAACCAGGAGCAGGCCGCCGGGTCGTCCGTTCGCGCCCTGGATGGGGGTAAAGCGCACTTCGTAGGTGCGTTCTTCGCCCAGGCTTAGCTGGCGGGCTGTTTGTTCCAACCCATCCTGAATTTTCCAGGTTTCCCATTCTGGCAAAATGCCCTGAACAGGGTTGCCGATCGCCTCTGGGTTTATTCCCAAAATGTGCTGTGCGGCAGGGTTGATGTCAATGATGCGTTCCTTTTTATCCAAGACCAAAATGCCATCGCTCATGGCTCTGAAGAGTGCGGTATGCGCGACAGGTTGAATGTCTACCAGGTGGTAACGGGTAAAGGCGACTGAGAGCGCCAGATTGGTCAGGGTGAAGGCCACCGGGGTCAGGTCGAGCGATGCTGCGGGGTTTATGCCGGCGATATATAGGAAGTTTGCCACCCAGGGGATCATCATCCCGGCCAGCATGATGCGCGCCTGATTGCGGTAGAGCTGGTTTGCGTGCAGGGCCACTTGGAATAAGAAAACTGTGCTCAGTAAAATCAGAATATACAGGTATGCGGCGATGATGTAAAAACCAATTCCGTGCTCGAGGGCCAGCGGGCCAAAGGCCAGGCCGTTTGTCAGGTTAATTTCGCGCCAAATCAACTTGTGGGCCGGGTTACTGAAGGCCAGCCCGGTGGTCAGAAGGCCCGGTAAGAGCAATAAAAATATACGCGGGCGGGTTAAGCTGGCAGCTCTGCCGCTGTAATAGAGCGAAAAAATGAACAGGCCCATCGGCGCAAAGGGAATACCGATGAACTGGACTTTGGCCCAGAATATTTTGTCGGCTATATTGAGGCTGCCTATTTCAAGGATGTAGGCCAGCGACCAAAGCGCGACGAAGAAAACCCCTGCGATCAGCCCGTGGCTGCCGGGATGCTGGCGCAATTGCCATAATCGCACCAGCATCCCGGTGGAAATCAGGACGCTGAAAACTAAAATGCCCATGTAGATCAGGTAGGTCTGTTCCATCGGGTTTCCTCGGCGCGTTAACCTTGCTTGTATTGATTATACAACAGCGGCGAGGCGCGAAAACATCCTGGCTTTTTCGGCATTAACTTGAAATGAAATTGGGTTGATTGAAACGCTGTCCAAGACCAGGCTCTGGTTTTTCCCCGATTGAAGGCAGGGGAATTTTTCAAGGGCTTGACAGGGATTCCTGGCATGGCTATAATCCTGCCACACCAACGCGGGTGTAGTTCAGTGGTAGAACGCTTGCTTCCCAAGCAAGATATCACGGGTTCGAGTCCCGTCACCCGCTCTGCAAAAAAGCCGCGCTTCGCTACCAGCACTACGCTTGCGCGGGGGCGGCTTTTGCATAAAAAGAGCG
>JAVEWN010000134.1:0-7224 GCA_034004515.1 Anaerolineales bacterium
GTCTATGTTGGCAGGTCTTTCTTCGTCAGGCGGCAAATCGCTATCCAACTAACGCTGCGCATCTGATCTTGCGTTTTTCTGCTGTTTTTAGCATCTTCCGATGTATTTGCACAAAACTTACGCTAGATATAATTTTTCAAGAGCTCGCCTTTCCCAACCAGTATAGCCCGTAAAATTTAAATCCAAGCCATTTCCGGTCTTGCCGCACCAACCATTGTCCAAACAAGCATTTGCTACATGTCCACTCGGGTCCGTGTACTTGACAGGATTATTATTCATCCCGGCATACCTGTCCCAAGCCTGGACGCCCTGAGTCTGCAAGGGGATGATCGTGTCTGCCTGGGCGAAGCGTCCCAACTGGACTTCGTACCAACGGGCATTATAAAACATTAATCCGAAGCCTTCGGTCGCGGCGGTTGTGGTGGGGTCGTCCATATAGGATCGCTGGCCGGTGAATGTGTAGTCCTTGGGTTCCGTTGCACATCGTCCCGGCATCTCCTAGAAAAGATACCGGGACGTGACGCTTCGATAACGGTACATGCAACGGACGGAAAGCGATAAACTCGCTTTTTATGGGAGCGTTTCTCCTTTCACCGTAAAACAAGCCTTTTTAGGATCTCCGGTCATCAATTGGGCAAACTGATTCAGCGTTAGCGATGTTGCTTTCTCCAGCGGTACAGTCTCAAACGAAGGCGTGTCAGGCGGATTGTGTCCTATCCAAAGCCGCACAAAATCAAAGGGGGCTGTCAATGGGCAAAACCACTTGGGGGTCATGCCAACGCCGGAATAGTGAACAATTAAGTCAGATGTATCAAAATACAAAATCATATTAATCCCAATAACAGGGTCTGAACCAACTAAAGCTGGGCCTGAATTGACCGCAAATTGCACACGCGAAGGCTCACCGTATCGCTTTATCAACGTTTCTGGAGAATAGGCGATCCATTCTCGCGAGCTTCCTTCTTTTGGTTTTGGAATGCCCAATGTTATCCTAATATCATCTACTAAATTATTATTTATGTGAAGGGTTACACTGGAATCATGACCGGTACCAGAGTCATACGAAATGGTATAAAAATCCCGTCCTTCGAAGGGGGTGAAACCCAGCTTGCTGAAGAAAATTCTCGCTTCATCGAAAGATGTTTTTCCGGGGATGATTCCCCAGAAGCAAGGAACCGCGCAATTCATGGGTTCCTTTATTAGTGGTTGCAGCGTTTCTGTGACTTGGATAGGTTCCAATGTGTCAAATGGAGTTAGCGTTATGGTTGGTGAAGGCGTATTAGATGGCAAGCTAACTATTTCTGTTGGCGTGGAGGGTTCTGTATCAGTGGTTGCTGGTGCCAGGATTGATGTAGCAACGGTTGGAACAGTTGCGGATTGGGTTAGCTGCATTGTCGGACTAACTGGTGCGCATCCAGCCAAAGCAAGAACTAGAATCAAGAAAAGAGATAATATTGATAATGGTTTCATCATCGAGACCTTTCCAGTTGTTGTGCATCTTTCTAGGGATTAATATATGGATTAAGCGCGTTGGCTACGTCTGCCGCCAAAGCTGCTCCTGCAGACTGTTCCAAATCTATATTATCACCTACATAATTCGCAAAGGCATCTGCCCAATACTCGTTTGGAGAGTAAGATTCGGTTTGTTTGCCATTTTTGTCCACTATATATTTTGATTGTACTGGCTGCGCAATTTTCCCTAAAAGGATTTCCTCATAAACAAAACCATTCACAACCCAAGATGGCTTATCGGGAAGGCTACCGGAAAACACATTTCTTGTGGCTGGTCTGGAATCTAATAAATGTGCCGTCTCGTGCAAAAAATTAATCATCGGTATTTCGACCGTTGAGTCGGCAACGTGAAATGTTACCCCTGAGCCATCATGGTGGGCTGCACCGTAATATTTGTTACCTCCATCAGTCAGTGTGAATGTGGCTCCGCCCACCAAATTCCTAAGATACCCATTCAGTTTATTGTTAATCGCATTCAAAGCCCCGTAAGCGGTTTGTAGGTTAGCAGCACCCCATGCTATTTTGTCATCTTTCATTTTTACACCGAATTTGCTACGTATCATCATTTTCCAAGTATCAATCGTGCTCAATCTTGATGCTCCCGGCGCTCGATGCCACGTATTATTATTATCATAGCAATTACCATCTTCATCACAAACGTTATGTCCAGACGGGTCTGTATATTTAAGCGGATTATATCGGGCGTAGGAGTAGCGGTTCCAGTCCAACGAATTACCTGGATTCGGTATAATGGTGTCTGGTTGAGAGAACTGGGTAATATAAGGATCATACCATCTCGCATTATAAAACATTAATCCGAAGCCTTCGGTCGCGGCGGTTGTGGTGGGGTCGTCCATATAGGAGCGCTGGCCGGTGAATGTGTATTGGGTTGGCAGGCCGGGGTTGGCGCTCGACGAGTAGCGGACTTCGCCCCACGGCTTGTAGCGCAGTTCGGATGTCTTTGTGCCGGTTGAATCGACGGTGATGCTGGTCGAGCCGAGTGCCGCATCCTGAATCTGGAGAATGTTGCGAATATTGCGCCCAATCATACGGGTGGACTGGCTCTTGCAGCCCGCTTGGTTGCGGCCCGCAATTCGCCGTTTTATCAACCGGTCAGCCTATGCTATAATCGCGCTACATGATGAGCGATTCATCTCTGGTGCAGATAAAAGGCCTTAAAGACGGCCTTCTGGTGACCCTGGGCGATGCCGCCTGGCCGGTACTTCAGGAGGCTTTATTGAATCGCGTTGAACAGCAGGAATCTTTTTTTAAAGGCGCGCGCCTGGCCCTGGATGTTGGCAACCAGATCTTAAAAACAGCGGAAATGTCGGCCCTGCGCGATACGCTTTCAGAGCGCGGGATTGTGCTCTGGGCGATCCTTTCCAATTCGCCGACCAGCGAGAGCACCGCCCAGATGCTTGGGCTGGCGACCCGCATCCACAAAGCGCGCCCGCCCGAAGTCCAGGCCCCGAAAAGCAGCGAGCAGGATGGCGCCCTGTGGGTTGACCGCACTCTCCGTTCGGGAGTCCGCATCGAATATCCGGGCAACGTCGTGATCGTGGGCGACGTTAACCCTGGGGCAGAAGTCATCGCGGGTGGCAGTGTCATCGTTTGGGGGCGTTTGCGCGGCGTGGTTCATGCCGGGGCGCAGGGCAACCGCGAGGCAACCGTCCGCGCCCTGGATTTATCCCCAACTCAACTGAGAATAGCAAGCGAGATTGCCGTTGCGCCAGCGCGGCGCGGCTCGCCGAAACCGGAAATTGTACATTTGCGCGATGGCCGCTTGCAGGCCGAATCATGGACGCCTGGTTAGGAGAAACGAATGACGGGAAAAGTACTGACGATTACATCGGGAAAAGGCGGCGTTGGGAAGACCACAGCCGTTGCCAACCTGGCTGTGGCCCTGGCTGCGGATGGTAAAAAGGTGATTTGTATCGATGGTGATATTGGTCTGCGCAACCTGGACGTGGTGATGGGCCTCGAAAATCGGATCGTCTACGACATTGTCGATGTGATCGAGGGCCGTTGCAAGACCCGCCAGGCGATGATCCGCGACAAACGTCTGCCCGAACTTTTCCTAATTCCCGCCGCCCAGACCCGCGACAAGAACGCTGTTTCGCCGAGCGATATGATCCGCCTGTGCGACGAACTGCGCCAGGATGTCGATTGGATTTTAATCGACTCTCCCGCAGGCATCGAGCGCGGCTTTCGCAACGCGATTGCTCCCGCCGATAAAGTGCTGATCATTACCAACCCTGAAATGTCGGCAGTCCGGGATGCCGACCGGGTGGTGGGCCTGCTCGAAGCGGAGGAAAAAAGTGCGCCCTCGCTCGTGGTCAACCGCTTGAACCCCGCCATGATCAAACGCGGCGATATGCTTTCGGTGGACGACGTTTACGATCTGTTGCGAATTGACGTGATCGGGATCGTGCCTGAAGATGAAAATGTGATTGTGGCCTCCAACAAAGGCATCCCGCTTGCGCTGGAAGCCAAGAGCCGCGCCGGGCAGGCCTTCCGCAACATCGCCCGCCGCTTAAATGGCGAACAGGTTCCGTTCCTCGACCTTGAGTCGCAGGGATTGTGGAATCGCATTTCTCGTTTGGCGGGGAGGAGATAGCCATGTCTTTTTTTGAGCGGCTGACCGGCAAAAAGAGTGCCTCCAGCGCCAAAGAGCGCTTGCAACTGGTCCTTATCCACGACCGGGTGGATTTAAGCCCGGCTGTCCTGGAAGCCTTAAAGGAAGAACTCCTGGCGGTTATCTCACGTCATATTGATATCGACCCATCCAGCGTCCATGTCGAGTTGGCTTCTGAAGGCCGCAGCCAGCGCCTCATTGCGGATATTCCCCTGAAACCTGCCGCGCGCCGCCGCGCCGGCTAATTTGTGTTTTCTGGATTGAGCAAGCAGGTAAAATGATTCGCGGAGGATTTTGGCGTTATTTTGATTTCTCGTTGGTGGGGGCAATGACAATTTTGGTGATTATTGGCATCACCATGATTCAATCTGCCATTGCCGGGAACATTGAACTGACCACCACAACCCCGCTGGTCAACCGCCAGATCATTTTCGGCGTGGCAGGCTTTGCAGCCCTGCTGGCGGTTGCGGCAATTGATTACCGCATTTGGGGTTCTCTCAGCCTGCAGCTTTACATTGCAATTATTGTGGTTCTTTTATCGCTCAATATCATCGGCGCGGCCCTGTTTGGCTCGGCCCGTTGGTTTCGGACTACATTGGTTTTTATCCAGCCTTCAGAGTTTGCGAAAATCGTCATGATTTTGGTCATGGCTGATTTTTTTGCAAAGCATCTCAACCTGATGAATGACCCAAAGTGGACCGTCCGCAGCTTCTTCCTGATGATGGGCATCACCATTTGGGTTTTGCTTCAGCCCAACCTGAGCACCTCGATTGTGCTGATTGTGCTTTGGTTTGTCTTGTTGTGGGTGGCCGGTTTACCGCTCAAGCACCTCCTGGCCTATGCGCTGACGGGAATCGCGGCGATTTCGATCAGCTTCCCGCTTCTGGTTCAGTTGGGCGTTTTGCAGGAATACCAACTGCGGCGTATTACCAACTTTATCGCGCCTGACCCGAATGCCCGCTATGGTGATATTTATAATATTCAACAGGCCCTGATCTCGATTGGCTCCGGCGGCCTGTTCGGACAGGGCTACGGCCAGGGGCCGCAAGTTCAATTGCGCTTCCTGAAGGTGCGCTGGTCTGATTTTATATTTTCGGCGACCACTCACGAACTGGGATTTGTGGGCGCTCTGGCCATTATTTTGCTGATGGCTTTTGTCGTTTACCGCTGTTTGTGGGCGGCCCGGGTCGCGCCAGACGTTTACGGCGCGCTGATTTGTTATGGCGTTGCCACGCTGATTGCTTTTCAGGCCCTGGTCAATTTGGGCGTTAATTTGAACTTGCTGCCCGCCACCGGCCTGACACTGCCTTTCCTCAGTTATGGCGGCAGCTCGCTCGTGGCAAACATGATCGCGATTGGCCTGGTCGAAAGCGTGATCATGCGCCGCAAAGTGATCGAATCTTAGCTTTTTGGAGACTTTTCTATGGATTTATCCCCCGTTCGGGTGCGTTTTGCGCCCTCCCCAACCGGCCGTATGCACATTGGCAATGCGCGCTCGGCCCTTTATCCGTTTCTGCTGGCCCGCCGCACCGGTGGGACTTTTATCTTGCGGATCGAAGACACCGACCAAAAACGCTACGATCCAAATGCCGAACAGGAGCTGATTGAAGGGCTGCGCTGGCTCGGCCTCGCTCATGACGAAGGCCCCGATATTGGCGGCCCGAATGGCCCTTATCGCCAGACCGAACGACGCGAAATCTACCATGAACATGCCTGGAAGCTGGTCGAGCTGGGCCATGCTTTTCCCTGTTTCTGCACGCCAGAACGCCTGGGCCAGGTCCGCCAGGAACAAATGGCCGCCAAACAAAATCCGCGTTATGACGGCCACTGCCGCGCGCTCGACCCAGACGAAGCCCGCCGCCGCGCCCAGTCCGGTGAAAAATTTGTGATCCGCTTCAAGATGCCCAAAGAAGGTTCCATTACGGCAACCGACTTGCTGCGCGGCCCGATCACAACCGAAAACGCGGCCCTCGACGATTCTGTGCTGTTAAAGTCGGACGGCCTGCCAACCTATCATCTCGCGGCAATGGTCGATGACCACCTGATGGGCATCACCCATGTCATTCGCGGCTCGGAATGGCTGCCCTCAATGCCGCTCCATGTCCACGTCATCCGCGCTTTTGGGTGGGATGCGCCCCAGTTTGTCCATTTGTCTGTCTTCCTGAAACCATCTGGCAAGGGCAAGCTCAGCAAGCGCGATACCGCCCAGGCTCTTAAGGACGGCTACTCGATTTTCCTGGGCGACATGAAAGAGCTGGGCTACACCCCGGAAGGTGTCCTAAATTGGATTGCGCTGATGGGTTGGGGCGTTTCAGAAGACGACGTTTTGAGCCTCGACGATATGATCGCTCGTTTCAACGTCAATAGTCTCACGCCTTCCCCGGCGGCGATTAATTTTGCCAAGCTCGATCATTTTAACGGCACGCATATTCGCCTGATGCAGCCCACCGATCTGGCCGCGCGCATCAAGCCTTTTCTGAGCGCGGCCGGCTACCTGGTGCAGGATGAAAAATTACTCAAAATTATCCCGCTGATTCGTGAGCGCCTGGTTACGCTCGATGACAGCATCCCGTTTGCAGGCTTTTTCTTCAGGGATGTGGTTTCCCCTGACCCGCAGGAACTGGTTGCCAAAGACCTGACCCCGGCCCAATCGGCGCAGGTGATCGGCAAGGTGCTCGCTATCCTTTCCGGGCTGGCAGATATTTCCCACGCCAGCGCCGAGCCGCCCTTGCGTCAGTTTATCGAAGAATCGGGGCTGCACCCCAACCAGGTTTTTGGCATCCTGCGCGTGGCAGTCACCGGTCAAAAAGTCAGCCCGCCGCTCTTCGAGAGCATGGAAATCATTGGGCGCGAAACCGTCCTGGCGCGCATCCGGTGCGCGCTGGAGATGCTCTCGGCCCTCTAATCGCCCTTCATCCTGAGCGGCGCGGCCCGCATGTTTCTGCGGGCCGCCGTCGAAGGACATTTTCTGCAAACCGTCTGCGACTACAAACAGGCTGTCATTCCCAGACAGCCAGTTTTTTTATTGGGAATTTACCAGGATGTTATCCGCCTGGCCGTTATTTTGATTAGCAGGT
>JAVEWN010000029.1:0-34663 GCA_034004515.1 Anaerolineales bacterium
GGAATTTCTGTTGGGGTTGGGAAGGGGGTGACGGTAGGATCTGGCGTTTCCTGCGGCATGGATGTTGGGCTGCTGGACGGCCAGGGGCTGGCAGATTCCGTCGGCATGGAGGCTGGCTGACAGGCTGCCAGGATAAAGGCGAGCAGAACCAGCACATTTTTTTTCATCTTTTATGGCCTCCAGAATTCCAATTCAGGGTAAGCGCGATCTCTTTGTTGCTCTTTGCCCAGAAGATACGCGATGATCTGGTATTCACACCGAGCGAATTGAGATTTATGCGCCCAGGTTTATTCGCTTTTTTCATAGCGCAGTATTGCGCCGTTTGCGCCGAACCAAAGGCTGCCGTCTGCGGCAACAAATGCGGATGTAACCCATAGGCCGGGCTGGTAAGTTTGCCAGTTTTTGCCATCGAACCGGGCTATGCCGTTCGTCGTGCCGAACCAGATGTCCCCGGTTGAGTGGACGGCGAGTGCCAGGACGGAATCGCTTGCAAGCCCATCTTGCTGTGTGAAATGCGTCCACTCGCTGTCCGAAAGGCGAAAAACACCGTCGTGTTCGGTGGCAAACCAGAGAACGCCCTCGGTCGTTTCGACAAAATCAAAAACATACGCGTTTTGCAACTCCAGCGGAGTTTCAAAGTCTGTCCATTGTTCGCCGTCAAAACGAGCCAGGCGCGGGTTGGAATTGTCACTTAGACTGGCAAGCACAGAACCGTCTGCCAACAAACCGAGCTGCCCAACATAACCTTCCAGCGGGAAAGTCTGCCAGGTTTCGCTATCGAAACGAGCAACACCCTTTTCGCTAAATCCCAACCAAAGGTTGCCCTGCCGGTCTATGAGGCTGGCGCGCACATCGTCTTCGGGCAACCCGTCCGAGCGGGTGAATATTTTCCAGGTATCCCCGTCAAATTGCGCCGCACCGCAACAGAACGTTGTCAGCCAAAGCTCACCGGTGGGGTTGACCGCCAGCGAGGAGATTTCATCGGCGGGCAGGCCGTTTTCCATGCTGTAGCGAGTCCAGTTCTCGCCATCGAAGCGGTACAGGCCCGTGCCATTCGAAACCGGGCCGCCGATTGTCCCGAACCAGAGATTACCATCCGGGTCACCAACGGTGCTTGAAATAGTCACCGTCTCGCCGTTTTGCAGCCACTCTTGCGCAGAATAAATTGTCCAGTTGCCAGCCTGCTGGGCGTTTATGGAGGCAGTCTGAGGCAGCATGGTCGTGGAGTCTGGGAAGCGTTGCCCGCCGAGAAATTCAACTTCTGCAAGGCCGGATGAAAGGTCCCAGATGCGGACGCGCGTCAGGGCGGGATTCTCCATCCCGGTTTCGAGGCTGATAAGCCGGTTCCCCGCCCCGACCCAGGCGATTTTGGTGTAGAGTATTTGCTCGTCCAGCCCGAAGGCGGAGAGTAGTTCCCCGGTCTGGGTATCCCAAATGCGCAGAATGCCGCCGCCGGTTGCCAATTGCGATCCATCCGACGAGAGCGCCATGCTGAAGACCGCGCTGCGGTGGGCCTGGATGAATCCATCACACTTGTTGCTGGCCGCTGTCCAAAAACAGACCACCCCGTTGACGTGCCCGGAAACAATGCGCTGACCATCGGGTGTCCAGGCGACGTGCATCGGGTTGCTGGCGCGTTCATCGAACAGGCGGACAGCCTTGCCGCTTTTGACGATCCAGCGCCGGACGCTGTAGGCCATGTCGCCGGTGGAGACCAGCCGCGAACCGTCTGGCGACCAGGCTGCTTGCTTGACCGAGCTTGCGAAGCCTGTTTGCTGGGAGAGCATCTTGCCGGATCTGGAATCAACAACCATGACCCCATGCAGATCGGTGCTCAAAGCCAGAGCGGTCCCGTCCGGTTTCCAGGCAATATCGAGGATGCGTTCACTTAAAAGGCTATCTGCTAAATCCGATTCCAAAACAATTTTCCAGGCGGATGTCTCCCATATCTTCAGGATCGCTTTGCCACCCGAAAACTCGGTTGGATCGGGAGTTTCGGCCAATAAACCCACCGCCAGTTCTTTTCCATCTGGCGACCAGGCCAGACTGTAGACATTTTGATCAGCATCCAGCGTGCGCAGATATGCGAACGTTTGCAAATCATAAAGCTCCAAGCCCTGGGATGTAGCAAAGGCGATTGTGGAGTCATCCGGGCTGATGTCGAAGCTCCAGATGACACCGGGCAGAGTGGCCGCAACAGTAGGCGCTTCTGCCGGGAGCGGGATTGGCGTCAGACTGGCTTCGGTGGATGTGCTGAAAACCGGCTGCGGCTCAACAGGCTGGCAGGCCGGGAGAATAAGCAGAAATGTCAGGGCGGGTAGAATGGTTTGCAATTTCATTAATGGCTCCTTTGCTTTTTTAATCATTGCCAAAGATACATTTTGCCACAGTTGTATATGACGTTAACCAACGATCAACCGACGAACAGGCGTCGGGTTGCTTACGCCTGTTCGTCGGTTTGAGAACGCATCTTATTTTACCCACGTCTGAATCTCGCCATTCAGTCCCGCCAGCGAAATAACCTGACAAGTGAACGGGTTGACCAAAACCGGGCGAGACGGCTTGTAAGGCACCATCACGTTGACGATCAGCCACTGCCCATCCGGACTCCAGACAGGATGATAGGCGAGTGTATTATCCAGCATGGCAACCAGTTTACGCTTTGAACCATCCAACCGCGAGATAAAGACTGCGCCATCCGGATTGGCTCCGAACAGCCTGGCGTTAAAAGCAATCCACTGTCCATCCGGCGAGAGCGTGCCGGTTGCAGTTTTGATGGTGATGGGAAAGAGCGATTTTGTTTCGCCGGTTTGCAGGTTGTAGGTTTTGAAAACATGCTCGTACAGGTTGTAGATGTCACCGACTTGCGCACCAAACACAATCGTTTGATTATCCGGCAACCAGCCGACTGGTTGAACTCGCACCGATCCCGTTTCGATTTCTTGCAGACCTGTGCCATCGATGTTGATGATATCCAATCCACCCGGCGGGTTATTGAACATAATGCGCGAACCATCCGGCGACCACACTGGATTTGTGCCGCTTCCCAGCGAAATAGTTTGCCCGTTGTTCAAGTTTAGTATGTTCAGGCCGACATTTTGAGACATAAAAGCCACATACATTCCATCCGGGGAAAACGCGGGATAGTAACCATGGATCAACCCGCGTGTATCGCTGCCGTCCAGATTGGCGATGAAGACATTAATATCGGGGGACATGGCATCCGTGGTGAGCAGGATTTTTCCGCCCAAGCCAACAGGAGGTGCTTCATGCTGATCCTTAAGCTGTTCCAATTTCTGAGACGTGAGACAGGCCTCGGGTGCGGGCGACGGAATGGGGTCGGACGTGGCCGGCGGATTCCAGATAACCTGCCAGGGGCCATTGAGACGATACGGTACGCTTGCGCTAATCTTGAAGCGGTGCAAACCGCTGGGAATATTGGGGTAAGCCATTCCCGCCAGCTTTTTCCCGCTAAGCGGCCCGCCACCGCCGCCGCCACCGGAAACTTCGATAAGAGGTGTCTGTGGAATTTCATCCATGACATTGATAAAAATGCCACCATCATTATCCTCGTAGGTAAATTGGAGAATAGTGGACCACTCAGGGTTGACGCTTTTTACCAGCTGAGCCGATAACAATCGGATGGTATGACCCGCGAAATCCAAATCGCGATTGATTTCCCAAGTCTCGCCAACTTGGGGGGTTGGGCCAAGATCAAGTTCAAAGGGGATTTGTGGATTAATTTCCATCTTAACGAATGATAGACTGAGCACGAGTGGTCCGGCGAATGCTTTCTGGTTGGTGCGATAAATCCATGCAGCCTGGTTGGGATCATAGAAGCTGCTTTCTTGCGGTTCTGACTGCACTGCCTCAAACGGGATGCGATTCCCATCAGCGTCAGTCAGCGTGAGAAGGCTCATCGTGTTGAAATAACTTTGCGTCGGCAGCGACAGCTTGCTCAAATCCAGACTGCCATATAATTGATACCCGCTTTCCACCTCGACGAATTTTTCGAGGGTCAAGGTAATTCCATTGAGCGTCATCGTATTGGATAAGGCCGGCGTGCTCGTCACACCCACAGCTGGGATAGTAATCGTTCACGGGGTATGAACGCGTCCGCCAGTCGGTAAGATGGAAGGCGCGAGGTGGCCACAATTGGCGGCATTACAGGCCTCGGTTAGGTACTCCAGCAAATTGCGATTGCGCTATTTCAAAGTAGCAGCCACGCTCAAAATACGTTCGATAAAACGGCTGCCGGCCTTACTTTGGGTGCCAAAACTACTGTTACGCCACAGCACAGCCGGGCGAATCTTTTGTTCGCCAAGACTATTGGCAGGCTGCAGATATTCAACATCAACAAAGCCCCAAAGAGCGGATTCCCGTTTGGGGATATCCCTGCAAGTACCTGCGGTGGCAGAATGAGAACAATGGCTTGTTTCAATAAATCAGCAACTTGTTGATGGATAGGGGTCATCTGCTCCTGAAGTTGCGACCTGGACGTTGCGCCCGGACAAGTGCGGGTGTTGCCCACCCTTGAGGGGATTCAGCAGTTGGTAGGACTCTTTACGATAAAAGTCGTACTGCAAAACTAAATCAGCCTGTAAACTATACAGATTGATTTTTTTCAAGAAGAGTTAACCCGATCTTGGCGTGCTCACAAAATTGCGCACGCATACCCCTTTTTTGGGTTAGAGCAGCAATCTAAATTCTCAAAGCAAAAGAGGAAAACCGGATGACTAAATTTCTAAATAAATGGTTTCGCCAAATCCATCGTTGGGTGGCAATCCCGACGGCACTCCTAATTCCAACTGCCTTGATCATCAAGCTGATCGGCAATCCAGATGTAGTTGCCTTTTGGGAGAAGTGGGACAAACTCCCATCCATCTTAATGCTCTTTATGGCTATCACCGGCACTTATTTGTATCTACTCCCCTATATTGTCAAAAAACAGCGCAAACAAAAAAACGCTGCAACCTGATATTCAGGTTTTGAAACATGGATCGAAAACCAAAGCCGAGCGTACTTCAATGCGCGCCCGGCTTTGGTTACACCCGCCCTCGTTCGAGCAATTTTTGTGGATCATAGATGATGATTTGGGTACGCTCCAGGTGCAGAACACCTTCCTGCTCCAGCGCGTTGAGTGTGCGACTAAGCACGTCCCGTACGGTCCCGAGCCGGGTTGCCATTTCATCTAAGGTAGTCCAGGCCTGACGCGGGACGATCAATTGGCCATCCTTAAGCTCGGCGTGGGCCAACAAGGTGTGCGCGACCCGCGCCTGCACATTTCGCAACCCCAGGTCTTCCACCAGTTGAACATAATAGAGCACCCGTTCACCCAGGTGGCGAATAATAGCCATTGCAAGTGCGGGATGACGTTGCACAAGCTCAAGCACAGCCTGGCCTTCAAGCGCCCAGGCCGTGGTATTTTCGAGTGCAATCACAGTTACCGGATAGGCCGCACCAGTAAAGACGGCCTCGTCTCCAAATAATTCGCCGCCGCGCAGAAACATTGCGGCCTGCTCGCGCCCATCCGTGGTAATCCGAACCGCTTTAACCCAGCCCCTTTCCAGAAAATAGATTTTCTCGCCAGGTTCGCCCTCGAGACAAATCACCTGTCCAGCCTCATATTGACAGGGGGTCATGCGAATTAACAGAGAATTCAAAACATCCTCCGCTAATTCTGCAAAATGCGGTATCGCAGAAAGGGTCTGGCGGGCGCGGACTGAATCAGAAACAGGGATAGGTTGAGGAAGATGAGCGGGCATTGTCACCTTGTCTGACAATCCCGCCAAGCTATTAACGCGGGATGCGGGGGAATAGAAAGGGTATCTCTTTTCGGTACTGCAAGTATTCTACCCCAAATCGTTCCGCCAGTTCCTTGGTCTCATGGGTATAGATGAAAGTAAGCAATGAAATAAAGATCAGTAAAACCAGCCCAAAAACAATCCAGGAACCTGCCAAAGCGGCCAGGCCCAGATAGAACAATCCCGCGCCGAGAGTCATAGGGTTGCGGCTGTAACAGTATGGCCCTGCTCGTACCAGCCTTTTCGTCGCTGCCATCGGCGCGGGCGTACCCTGGCCCAGCACGGACAGGGTCTGCACGGACCAGGCCACTAACGCCGCGCCAACCAAAATCATGGCTAAAGCCAGGACACTTTGCCACCAGCCGCCAGAAATTGTATGTTCAAAAAACCAGATCAAGCCCAGTTCCAGGGCGGCCATCAGGGCCAATCCCAAAAAGAAACCTACGATAACTTTTTTATGAGCAGTGTTTTTCATCCAAAAGCCTGCCTTTCTTAATCCAGTGTACTTAAATTCAATCCTGATAAATACGACAAAAGTAGCACTAAAAGCCTGGTTGCGGTTGTATCCTTGCTTCCACGGGAAAACCCGTGATTTTTTTTAGAGAAAGGAGCAAAACCATGCCTGATAAAGAACTAAAGGATTTCGAAATAACAAAGACCACGCGTATCTCAGAAATCCTTGAAACCTATGGCGATATTGCCGAGGTTATGGAACTGTTTGGTATCAAAAGAGTGGCTCGCTATTCCTTGCGCGCACTGGCAGCCAAAGCGCTGACAGTAGAGTGGGCGGCGCGCATCCACGGCGTACCGCTGGATAAATTTCTTGACATCCTGAACCAGGCCACTCATCCAAACGCAGCACAACCTGAATAAAGCAGTCGGAGAAAAAATGTCAGAATCAAAACCAAATTTATCAACGTGGACAGCCAGCGTAGTCATCCTATCGCTATCGCTCATCTTCTTTACCATCCCCCACACCTTGGAAGACTTTGCCCTGGGCGAACCCGCCAAAAACGGAGTCCCGGTCTTAGTGTTGGCAACTGTTGTGGCAGGCTTGTTTGCCTTGCAAGGCCTGGCGTTATTTTGGGCGGGCCAGAAAGACCGGCGCGGTTATTTTATCCACGCAGGGCTGGGAATTTTCTGGCCGTTGGCCGCTGGCAGCGCTCAGTTACCGGTGATTCTCGCGTCCAGTCACTACCGTTCTGGATTCATCTCGGTCTTGTATGTAGGCGGAATGATGGTTATTGGAATTTTGCTGTTTTTGGCTTCGTCCCAATCGCTTAGAGCAGATAAATCAGGATCGAAATAGCTCCTGTTGGCTGGCGCAGATCGCTCACGCGTTTTGATGTTGCCTGCGGTCAGGCATTATTTGCCGGGCAACGCCGCCATCTCCATACGCCAGATTGCTAACCATGCCGGGCTGGCCCATGGGTATCTACAAGCATTTTCCTGCCAAAGAAACCATCTTTCAGGCCATCGCCATCCCTATCTGTTTCCTATCACCGTAACGCGTCTCGTGCGGGCCAGCCCACTGCCGTCTGGCACGCAATAGATTTTTCCCCGGATGCGTTTACCGATCTTTTCCTGCACGACACCTTAAAACCGGAGTAAGTTATGAATTCTCGTCTTCTCGCGATCATCCGCAAAGAGTTTATCCAAATCTGGCGGGACCCGCGCACACTGATGATTGTCCTGATTATCCCCATCCTGCAATTGTTCCTGCTCGGATACTCAGCCACCAATGATGTGCGCAACGTTCCGCTGGCCGTCTACGACCAGTCGCACAGCACCGAATCGCGCGCGCTGCTCGATTCTTACCGCGCCGCCGACTATTTCAAGGTAGCTTTCGCTGTCAATTCAGAAACAGAAATGCGCCAGCTTGTCGAAAGCGGCCAGGCCAAGGCCGGATTAATCATCCCGTCCGACTATGCCCGCCGGCTAAAAGAAGGTAACGCGCAGGTGGCTTTTGTGCTCGACGGATCAGACCCGACGGTCGCCTCCACCTCGCTGTCGGCGGCGCAGCTGATCGGACAAAAACACGCCACGGATATTCTTTCCGAAAAACTGGCCCGTTCTGGGCAGGGACTCTCCATCCGTCTGCCGGTGGAAATTCGCACCACGGTCTGGTTCAACCCCGACCTGGCCAGCGCCTATTTTATGATCCCCGGCGTAATTGGCATGGTGCTCTCCGCCCTGACGGCAATGCTGACCGCCACTGCTGTTGTCCGCGAGCGCGAACGCGGCACGATTGAACAATTAATTGTCACCCCCATTCGCTCCTGGGAATTAATTGTTGGCAAACTGGTGCCTTACACCATTCTCTCGCTCTTCAATATGCTCGAAGTGCTGGCCTTGGGTCACTGGTGGTTTGGCGTACCGATCAATGGCAGTCTGGCACTGGTCATTGTCATTTCGGCGCTCTTCCTGATTTCAGGTCTGGGGATTGGCCTGTTTGCTTCCACGATTGCCAACACCCAGCAAGAAGCCATGTTGACGGTCTGGATGACGCTGCTGCCGAGCATTTTTCTCTCTGGCTTTTTCTTCCCAATCAGCGCCATGCCGGCCGCTTTACAGGCCATTTCTTATGCCATCCCACTGCGCTACTACCTGGTTCTCATCCGCGCCCTGATGATTAAAGGCGTTGGGCCAGATGTCCTTTGGGGTGAAGCCGTCTCGCTGGTCATTTTCGCGGTCGTGATTATGACCGCCGCCACCCTTCGTTTCAAAAAACGTCTCGACTAATTTCATCTTCAGGAGAATTCCATGCAAACCAAACGTCCCACTTTTGTTATTGTTGCGCTGATTCTGGTCGCCATCATTGCAGGCGGCTACTATGCCTATAATCTTATTCGCCCGGTCAATACCGACCTGACCGCCTCCGGCACGGTGGAAGCCACCGAAATTCTGATTGCACCGGAACTTTCCGGTAAAGTGGTGGAGGTTCTGGTCAACGAAGGCGACCTGGTCCAGGCGGGAGATATTCTCTTCCGCCTGGATGACACCCTGCCCCAGGCACAACGCAGCCTCGCCGCCGCCGGGCTGGAAACCGCTAAAGCCGCCGCTCAAACTTCGGAGGCTACCCTCGCCTCCGCGCAGGCTCAATACGACCTGGCCCTGGCCGCCGCCCTGACTGAGCAAAAAGCCAACCGCAGCGCTGATTGGACTCTGGCCCAACCGACCGAATTTAACCAACCTACCTGGTATTTCAATCATGCCGAACTGGCGACCGCTTCTCAGACAGAAGTGGAAATTGATCGGGCAGCATTAAAAACCGCCCAGGATAAATTGGCGGCTGTTATCGAGAAAGCTGCCAGTGGCGATTTTCTGACCGCAGAAAAAGAGCTGGTAAGCGCCCGGACAGCCTTCGAAGTAGCTCAAAATGTGCTTAATCTTACAGCCAGCACAGACCAGAATTTAAAGGATGCTGCCCAGCAGACCTATGATGATACTGCCGCAGAACTGATCAGCGCTCAAAAAGCTTATAACAACGCGATCACCACCACCGGTGCAGCCGACGTACTCACCGCCCGGGCTGATTTGCGAGTAGCGCAAGAGCGCTACGATGCCGCTCAAGATGGCCTGCGTGTTCTCCAAACCGGAGAACTGTCGCTCAAAGTTGTGGCTGCTCAAAAAAATCTTGACCAGGCCCAGGCAGTTGCCAGCCAGGCTAAAGTTGCCGTTCAACAAGCTGAAGCCAGCCTGGCTTTGGTTGAAGCTCAGATTAGCAAATTGACCGTTAGCGCTCCGACAGATGGGGTGATTCTGACTCGCGCCGTGGAACCTGGAGAAGTGGTTATGCCCGGATCGGGCCTCCTGACGATGGCCCGCCTGAGCGACTTGACCATCACGGTTTATATTCCCGAAGACCGCTACGGTGAAATCTCACTCGGCCAAACTGCTGAAATGACCGTTGATTCATTCCCCGGTGAAACCTTTAGCGCCACGGTTCTCAACATCTCAGGCAAAGCCGAGTTTACTCCACGTAACGTCCAAACGGTGGCGGGTCGCAAAACCACGGTTTTTGGCATCAAACTCAGCCTGGCAGATGCCAGCGGCAAGCTCAAACCCGGTATGCCGGCGGATGTTTTCTTCAAATAAAACGTATAGTGGAGCACGAGGTCTGAAGACTTCGCGCTCCAACTCATCAGACCATCGGCGGTAACTATGCTTTCTAAAGACATTCTAATTTCTGCAACTGGACTACATAAATCCTTCGGCGCGGTTCAAGCTGTTAATGGCGTTGACTTAAACATACCTGCCGGCGAAATTTACGGACTGGTTGGCGCAGACGGTGCCGGAAAAACCACCATCCTGCGACTTTTGGTAGGCGCATTATTAGCGACTTCTGGCGAAGCCAGTATTCATGGGTATAGCCTCAAATCGCAGGCTGAGCAAGCGCGCGCCCACATCGGCTATCTCTCCCAGCGATTCTCGCTCTACGAAGATTTGACCGTGATGGAAAATATCCGTTTCTTTGCCGAAGTGCGCGGCCTGAAATCAGACGAATGGTATCCGCGCTGCCTGGAAATCCTTGAATTTGTTGGTCTGGCGCAGTTTAAAGACCGCCGCGCCGGGCAATTATCAGGTGGGATGAAGCAAAAGCTGGGGCTGGCCTCAGCTTTGGTAACGCGCCCCAAGGTGCTGCTGCTCGACGAACCCACTACCGGCGTTGACCCGGTCACGCGTCAGGATTTCTGGCAGCTACTGATCCGGCTGGTCTCAGTCCAGAGTGACGGTGTTTCTGTCATCATCTCCACCCCCTATATGGATGAAGCAGCCCGCTGTCATCGCGTTGGTTTTATGCGCAAAGGCCAAATCATTGCGGAAGGAACCCCCAGCCAACTGCGCAGCCTTCTCAGCGAGCGGATTCTCGAACTGCGCGGCAGCCCACTGCCTATCCTGAAGCAGATCAGCATACAGGATTCCGGTGTAGAGGATGTGCGCGCTTTTGGCGACCGGCTGCACCTGCGTGTTAAACCCAACCAGGCCGAACCCGTTATCAAAAACCTGGAGAAATCCATCCAGGCTGGCGGCGGCACGTTTACGAGTGCGCGCCCGATCCCCGCAGTGCTGGAAGATGTGTTTATCTACTTATCGGAGCAAGAAAATGCCTGAACCCGTGATTGTTGTTGAGCATCTCACCCGTCACTTTGGTGATTTTGTGGCCGTAAATGATGTTTCGTTTGAAGTTCAACCTGGCGAAGTGGTCGGCTACCTGGGGCCGAACGGCTCTGGCAAAACAACCACTTTTCGGATGCTGCTGGGGATGCTGACCCCAACTTATGGCCGCGCCTCTGTGCTGGGTTTCGATGTTCACCGCGAACCAGAACAGGTGCGCGCCCGCGTTGGATATATGTCGCAAAAATTTGCCATCTACGATGATCTGACCGTTTGGGAAAATCTCCAGTTTTACGGCGGAGTGTATGGGATTACGGATAAGGCTCGAATTGAAGAAACGATTGCCATCGTCGGCTTGAGCGACCACCAGAAAACCATTACCCGCGAACTTTCTGGCGGCTGGCGGCAAAGACTGGCGCTGGGAATTGCCCTCGTCCACAGCCCTCGGCTGTTGTTTTTGGACGAACCCACCAGCGGCGTTGACCCAACGGCGCGCCGCGCTTTCTGGGATTTAATCTACGAATTAGCCGCGAGCGGTGTAACGGTTCTGGTAACAACGCACTACATGGATGAAGCCGAGTACTGCAATCGAGTGGGGATGATGCGGGATGGCAATTTGCTGGCACTGGATACGCCCCTCGCGTTGAAAGAACGCTATGTTCCGGGTGAGGTTTGGGAGTTATACGCCGAGCCGCTGCTGGATGGCCTGCATCTGCTGGCAGATATGTCAGGTGTGGTCAGGGCCAGTTTATCCGGAGACCATTTACGGGTAATTGTTGCACCCGGGCTGAGCGGAGGTGAACTAAAAAGCACGCTGGAAAAATCCAACGTGCGAGTCGATTCCATTCAAAAAAGTGAAGCCACGCTTGAAGATGTCTTTTTAAATCTAGCGAAGGACTAGAATCCCGTTCCAAACTTTACAAAAGCACTCAATACGACAAAAGTCGTATGCAGCCAACCTGTCAATCTGTACACTGGATGCAGGCTCTTGGAGATGAAACATGACCAATGCCCTGGTTCAAAACACCGATGAGAAGCTGCGCACTGCAATATTGTCCCGTTTGACAAGGGACGAACGGACAGCGTATGCCAATTTGCGAGTGGGCGTGTTGAACGGAATTGCGCACCTGGCAGGCTTGGTGACATCCAATGAGATACGGATTATCGCCGCAGAACTGGCAGGGGCTGAGGCTGGGGTTCTCGGGGTCGTGAATCGCATCGAAGCGCCTGGAGCGCCCAGCCCAGCCAGAACCATCAACTTGAAATTGAACGAAGATTCTCCTGAATAAATGACCGATCGAGAAACCATCACAGAAAAGGAAAAAAGATAATGAAAAACAATACAAAACTTGGGGCTGCCCTGGCCGTACTCGGCTTTCTGGCAGGGATATTGTGCCTGTATTTCCTGGCACAAACCTATAATACCGTCATTCATACCCATTTTGCAGCTGGCCAATGGGAGGAGAGCAATACGGTTCGCATCGTTTATGCAGTCCTGGGCTGGTTGGGAACGGCTGCTGGCGCATTGTCTTTAACGGTTTTGTGGGGCTTCCTGAATAAACAGGATTGGGCCTGGTTTTGGGGGGCTATTGCCGCCACCATTCTCCTGCTGGCCGGATTCTTCCCCGCCATCCCGGCCATGGACAGCCACCTGCCCACACCAACCCTGGTTGTCTTTGGGCTGGCGCTCGTGATGTGGTTTGGAATGCTCATCATCGGCGGCGTGGACAGAAAAATCATCACGCTCACTTTTATAGCCGGGTTGACATACGTGTTGGTTTTCATTGACGGTGTGGCTCCGCTTTCCAAGTTTCAAACCACATTCCAGTCAGCCGAAACATTTGTTCAGAATCAGAATGCTTTCTGGAATGGGATGTACGTCATTTTGCAACAGGTAAGTTGGTGGGGCGCTACCGCCTGGGCAATTTTTATTTTTGCCACGTTCAAGCAAAAATCCTGGGCGATCCCGGTGGGAATTTTCGCTGCTGTCATGTCTATGATTGGCGGTTATCCAATGGGCCTCTATAACATGACGGAAGTGGGTCGTTTCTCAATGTTTCTTCCAGCCCCAATCCTGAGCACAGGCTTGCTGATTTATCTATTACTCCCGTCAACACGTAGAATGTTGGAAAATCAAGCATAGGAAAGCGTTTCTACGAGCCGCGTTGATGTTGTGCTATCCCAACCAAACCCCGCTAATATCAGCATGGACGAACTTCGTCGCTTGGCCGAAAGCCTGCGTTCCGTAAAACATTTCTGGGGATGGTTCACTGGCGCGAGAGATATTTGTGGTTTTAGAAGATTGACGACGGAGAAAAAATGGCAGCGCCCAGGTCTTCCAGGTTGATTTTGGCGCGTTGGATTGCGCTGGTTTGGCGGATAAATACCACGCGTTTTGACATCGAAACTCTCCATCAAAGACATACCAGCAAATAACTTTCGTACCCTTGCAGGCCAGGGAAGAGCTTGGCTGTTCGGTTGCAAGGCTTGAAGGGGTAGTGTCAAGAACATTGTGTAAATGGATGGAGAACCATTTTCATTTTTTTCTGCCCGCCGCGATTTTTGGGCCAGCCTGGGCGGTGGCGGGGGTCAAGTATGTGATCGGCGGCTCGCTGGCAAGCGCTTTGCACGGTGTTGCTCGCGCAACAATGGAACAACTTTTTCAAAACAGACATCCTTTATCTATAGGTCACTTTGGCTTTCTTGCAGTGGTTGATGATGTATTCAGATATTAAATATCCAGATTCGACAATTTTTTAGAAAGAACCAAAAATCACCCTCTGTTTTCGAATTGATTGACGTGTTTTGCTGGTTCTGAAAGGATCCTTGGGCATGGTTCAGGTTAGGTTGACACTTCCAAAATTTGCTTGACAGTTTTTCGACGCAAAGTGACCCAATATGTGGCTAAAATCGCAATAAGTAGGCAAATTTTGCCAAGATTTGGCAAAATTTTTGGCTCTCTGGAAATTAGCGTGGTGGCCCCCACAGGTGGGGGTGCTTTGGCCGAAAATTGGAAAAATTGCCGTCACATGCAGCCAGAATCACGGAGATTCCCAAAGAGCCGAAAGAGGAGCAGTTGGTATAAGTTTCTCCCTTTCTTGATTTGTGGCACTATACCACAAATAATGAGATAGATGGGTTCCCACGAGGGGCCATTCCAGCCACTTGAGCAGCGGACGATGCTTCCATTGCCATCGTCGCAGGGAGGAAGGGTGATTGATTGAGGCAGACCGTAGGCTGGGTCACAAAAACTCCGTTATTTTTCAATCCGCTGAGAACGTTCTACAAAGCATCGCCGCAATTTCCACCACTCGCAAACGCATAATCTTCCAGAACTTCCATCACCCGGCCAAGCAGTAGCAGGCGCGCCTGGTTTTGCAATTCTCCACTGCGGATTTTTTGATACTGTTTGGGCAAATATTGGCTCAAAAGCGCCAGCGGCAGCGGCTTTTCGCCCAGGTTCAGCATCAGTTGTTCAAAAGCATGTTGGGTTTCAGGGGTGTTCCAATAATAGCGGATGCGGTCGCTGAAGCTGAAGGAGCGCGCAAATTTTTGAGTTTGGGCATCGCCGCTGTAGTGTTTTTGCCAGTGGAGCGGGTTGCTCAGCATGGCCGCTTCGAGAGTCTCGCGGATGTGGCTGGGACTCTTGCAGAGCGATTCTTCGATCTCGGCCAGGGCAAAGACCGCTTCGCGGAAGGCAAACGTCAGCCCGGGGCCGACCTTCAGGATACCGAAATGGTCTCTGACCAGGGCGCGCAGCGCGGCCCGGGTCTGGTAATCGGTGGAATGGGCTTCATAAACCAGGCCCGGGACGGTTTCAATGAAACGCGCCAGACCAGCCGCGGCCAAACGGTCGTATTCATGGACAGATTCGTCTCCAAATTCGACGCCAGGCTGGACAACGAGGGCAATCACCCGCTCCCAGGCCGAGTCCAACCCCACTGCGGAGAATGCGCGCCGGGTTAAAGCGATTGTCCGGGCGGCATCCGCCGAGTCAGTGACGGTCAGGTGCGTTTCTCCGGCTTTAGCGCCGCCAGCCGGGGGGACTTCACTGCCGATTACGTAGCGCAAATTCCGATTGAGAAGGGGGGCTTCGTGAGCAGCAGATTCGGCAGCCTGGGCCAGTTGGGCGGCCCGCTCGGCAATCAGTTCGACCGTGAAATCTTTGTCGTCCACGCAAGCCATTGAGCAGTCCAAATGGACTTTACTAAACCCGGCCTGAACATAATCGCGCACCAGGGTTTTGGCCTTGTCCATTGCCACAGAAGCGGGTTCACCGGCCCAAACCAGCGGCCCAAGATGGTCGCCGCCCAGCAGTAAATTTTGACGCGGGAAGCCCACTCGGTCGGCAATCCCGGCCACATAACCCACAAAATCTGCCGGGGTCAGGCCGGTATAGCCGCCAAACTGGTTAACCTGATTGCAAGTGGCTTCGATCAAGAGCGGCGTATTGCGCGCGAGGCCGTCCCGGAACGCCGCTTCGAGCACCACGGGATGCGCCGAGCAGATCGAAGTTAGCCCGCGCGACTGACCAAATTTTTGGGCAGAAATTACAAAATCAAGGTAGTTCATTCAAAACCTCGTCGAGGGTTGCCTGGGCTGCCGTGCCGCCGGCGGCCTGAGTGGAAAGCGCACCGCACATCGCAGCGGCCCGCAGAGACTTTTCGAGCGGCCAGCCCTGCAAGTAGCCATAGATAAACCCGGCATCGAAACTGTCGCCCGCGCCAACGGTGTCAACCAATTTAATCGGAATCGAGGCGACTCTGACCTTTTGATTTTTACTGACCCCCAGCGCACCCTGCGCCCCAAGTTTGAGCGCCAGCGTCTCGACCTTACCCGCCAGCCTGTCCGCCGCTAAATCGGCATTGTTGGCCCCGGCCAGGGAGCAGGCTTCGGCTTCATTGGGCAGGAAAACATTGGTGACAGCCAGCAGTTCATCGAAACCGCGCCATTGTTCGGAGGGGTCGTAGTTGGTGTCGAGGGAGGTGCTCAGGCCGAGGGTACGGGCGCGCTCGAAGAGTCGGGGCAGGCCCGGTTGCAGGGCTGCCTGCAAAAAGTAGGAGGCGACGTGCAGGTGGTGGGCTTGACGGAGCAAACCGTCAGGGATGTCTTCTGCCGCCAAAGCGGGAATCAGGCCCAGGTGAGTCAGAATCGCGCGGTCCGGGCCCTGGTTGAGAATCACGCTCAGGCCGGTCACTCCGCCGGGGATCTGGATCACGTTCCCAATCTGCACCCCGCGCTTTTGCATTTCAGCGAGCATGAAATGCCCAAAGACGTCATCGCCGCACTTGCCGATGAAGGCGACTCTGAGGCCGAGGCGGGCCGCGCCGCAGGCGAAGATGGCGGAAGATGAGCCGATGGCGAGGGCGGCCGAAGCGACCAGTTTTTCAACCTGGCCGAAGGCTGGCGCGACATCGCCGGAAAGAATCAGGTCGGGGTTGATTTCACCAGCGACAAGAATGTCAAAAGAAGGTGTCATGTTTTTCAGTGTCGGGTGTCAGGTGACAGATGTCAGATATCAGATGGGATGTTAATTGAGACCTGATACCCGAACACCTGAAACCTTAATAGTTTTTGTACCAGTCGAAGGGGGCTTCGGCGGTGTAAAAGTCGCTGTAGGGTTTGGCAAGGGCCTGGCAAAGGGCGTTCAGGCGGGTTAGCCTTTCGCGGGCCGCGCTGCGCAGAAAGTCGAGCCGCGCCTGGCCGCTGAGCGGCACAGCTTCCTGCCAGACGGCGCGTCCCACCGCAATGCCGGAGGCCCCGGCCTGGCAGGCGGCGATAATCTGACGCTGGTAGGTTTCAAAAGTGACCGCGGCGGAGAGCAGAATCCAGGGGGTGGCCGAGGCGGCGCTGACTTGGGCGCAGGCGGCAGACAGGCGGGTTTGATCGAGGTCGTCGGTGGCAAGCGGCACTTCGGCCTTGAGCAAGTCCACGCCGGGGATGGGGGTCAGGCGGCGGGCGCTTTCGACCACCACGTAGCGTTTCTCGTCGCTGCTTAATTTGGCGTCTGTCAACGGGTAGGAGAGCGGTTCGAGCATCAGGCCGAGATCGTATTTCAGGCATTCGGCGCCGATTTGGGTGGTGAAGGCTTCGGCTTCGGCGGCGGTCGGAGAATCAGGGTGGTAGTAGACGAGCAGCTTAACCATGCTGGCGCCCATCCGTTTGGCTTTTTCGACGCTCCAGCCAGGGATGACCTGTCCGCGCCGGGCGCTGGCTTGGCCGCCGTAGCCGGTCGATTCTACCGCCACGACAAAAGCCTTGTCGCCGGGCAGTTTTCCGGCAGCAATGGCCTGGGCAGCCGAGACTTCGGGGTCGAGCAGGACGGAAGTGGCGTAGGGCGCAAGTTCAGTGGTCACATCCAGCTTGAAGCGGCTCAGTTCGGCGTCGTCCTGGTAAGCCGGGTTGGCTTTGCGCAGGTTTTGGCGATGGTCGAGGGCCAGGCAGGTGAAAGTTCCGCGCGGCGAGGCGCAGGCTTGCAGCCCGCGCAGTTTTCCGATGGAGAGAGTTTTGGGCATAGAATCCTTTCGGCGAGGGCGGGAGACTTTCCCGCCCTCGCGTGGTTTGGGTTAACGTACTTCGTCTGCGCCGAGGTCAATCACATTTTGGATGCGGGTTTCCCCGTCAATATCGAACGGGCCAGACTCGGCCAGGTTTTGTCCAACGTCGATGGCCGCAGAAACGCTTTGCAAGTGCAGGTTGCCGGCGGCGGCATCCACAAACAACGGGTCAAGGCCGTTCAGGCCGTTGGCGTCATTCCCAGAACCGGATTGATAGGCAGCAAAGTTGGAATAGGAGACATTCTGCCACTGCCAGGAATTGCCGCTAAAGAATAGGTTGTTGTTCATCACATTATTGGTCATGACCGCGCTCCAACTCTGAATGTACGGCAAGCCGCTCTTGGCAAAGAAAATGTTGTTCTTGATGATGTTATTGCGCGTGTCATACTGGATGTAAAGCTCAGCGCCCCAGGCTCCGTTGATGGTGGCGTTGTCGTAAAGCGTATTGTTGACAATCACACAGTTTTCGGTAGAACCGCGCTTGGTATCATACCCGCCCATGCTTATCCCCGCGTCGGTATTGAGATAAATAAAGTTGTTACGGACAGTCACATGGGAGGTCGCTGTACCTTTATGCTCGCTGGCAATCTCGACCCCGATATTGCAGTTATGAGCCTGATTGTATTCGATGGTGACGCGCGTCCCGCCATCGACATAAATACAACCGGCCGAGCGCTCGTTACCATAGGCCACGTTTCCAGCAGAGTTGATGTTGTACACATCGTTGTACGCCACCAACCCATCACGAGCCTGGTCATTGGCGGGGGCGGTATCCTCAAAACCGATGATATCAATGCCGATGTTGTTGGTATCGTGAATCGTGTTGTTCGTAACCTGCCAATTGGCGACATTGCCGTTAAGCACCAGCGCTTCGGAGGAGCCGAGCTTAAGGCTGTAGATTTCATTGCCATCGACAATGATGTTGCTGAGCGCAGTTGTCCCGGATGTGCCGTGGATGGCGATGCCATGCGCATCGGTGCCATTTTTGGCAGTTCCATTGTGCTCAATGTGGTGAAGAACGTTATCGCGGATTTCGATGTGATGAGAAGTTCCAACCAGGCGGATGCCAATTGGAACGCGATTCTTGGTGGATGTTTTGTAATTACGGATATCAAAACCCTTGATGACGAGATATGCCTTATCCTGGACAAAAATCATGCCGTTATCGGCTGCCGGGACGGTAATGCCGGTTCCGTCCAGGATAGCGGTTTCACCGGGGTAACTTTGGAAAGTAATGTAAGCGTTAGATGCGCCCGAAACGCCAAAAGTGACCGCTTCGTTGTAGGTTCCGCCACGCACGCAGGCAATATCGCCGGGCTGGGCCGAATTGGCCGCCTTTTGGATGGTTTTCCAAGGCGTGTTGAGGGTCAGGCCGTCATTACCATCGCTGCCGTTGGTGGCAACAAAACGGGTGCAGACTCCTGGCTCGGGGGTGTTGGTCGCGGGCAAGGGCGTGCTGGTTGGAGTCACAGGGGTAAAGGTCAGGGTTGGCCCGGGTAAGGTGGGCGTTGGCGTGAAAGTTGTGGTCGCTGGAATGCTGGTCGGGGTGGAGGTTGAGCCACCGCTGAAGGTAATCACCAGAGCTTCGTAATCAAGCAAGGCGTTATCCACAGCATTGTTCGACTGCACCCGAATGCGGATTTCGCGGGTGTCGCTTTTGACATAATTTGCAAGCGTGCCGGTGGCGTTGAAGGTCAAGAGAGACCACTTCCAGCTTTGGGCGGCGGCGTTGTCGCCCAGGTTGACCCAGGCTGAGGTTGTCCAGTTGTAAATTTTCCAAGACCAGGTTTGGGACGATTTAACGGGGCCTTTATAATTGGCCTTGACCTGGATTCCGGTGATGCTGGCCGGACTGATGCCCGCCTGCAAGGTGTACTGGCGGTACCCGGCATATTTGGCGCTGGGTGTGGTGAACTCCACGTACTTATTCCAGTCATCCTGAGTGCTGCTCTGGTCTTGAACGTGCAGATTGGCAACCGGCTGGCCGCCGCTGCCGCCCGAAGTGGTGACATAGGCGGTTGGGAGCAGGGTATCGGTCGCAGCAAAAGCTGATGTGAGCGGCAGGAGCAAACTGGCAAAAAGGCTGAGAGCCGTCAAAAGGGTGAATAACTTTGCGAATTTCATAGTTCTCCTCACTGGATTGTGACCGCCACGACACCGCTCGCACGGTGCAGACAGGGACACGGCTGGTCAACGGAACGCACCCCGCCACTCGCTATGATGAGGGAGAAGCAAAACCGAAACAACCCCAAAATCACCTCCTTAAACCTGATGGGTTGTGAACTGTGGCAGGTAATCTTTGTGCTGCGCAAATAGCTCATTGGTCATCTGGCGGATTTCAGCCAACGATAGCACTGAAGCGGTCAGCGGGTCGTGGCAGATGGCGCGGTAAACCAGGGTCGGGTCGCCAAGCAGGGAAGCCTGGATGGCAAGCTCTTCGATGCCGCTCGAAAGGCCGGTCATCAGGGCGCATTCGGCGGGCAACGCGCCAACGTGCATGGGATGGAATCCGGCGCGGTCCACCAGCACCGGCACTTCGACACAGGCGTTTTCGGGCAGGTTGCTGATCAGCTTCGTATTCTGGACGTTACCGTTGAACTTAAAGGGTTCGCCGCCCTTGAGGGCGTTGATGATGTAGGCGGCATATTCGTGACCACGTTCCAGGTCTTCGGCTTCCAGCGGACGGGCCAACTCTTGCTTGACCTGTTCCTGCCAGGTGGCTTCGTTGTGCTGATATTCTTTCAGAATGTAGGCGTACTCTCCGGGGTTCCAGTTTGTGCCGTCCGTGCAATATTTTTCAATCAGGTCGGGGCGTTTGCGAAACCACCAGTTGTATTCCGAGTTGTGGCCGCTTGATTCGGTGACGTATTTGCCCAAAGCCAGGTACATCTCGTTGCGCACCGGCTCGGCGTTGTAGATTTCGGCGCGTTCGGTGATGGCCTTGTGCAGGAGCGGGTAAGCATCCTGACCCTTCCATTTGTAATCGAGATACCAGGCCATGTGATTGATGCCGGCACAGGTGTAATCGACATCCTCGTAGTGCGCGCCAATCCACTCGGCCAGCATCATGGCCGTCCCCTGCACCGAGTGGCACAGCCCGGTGGTTGAGATGAAGGTCTGCTTCTGGATCGAAGAAACCAGCATCGCCATCGGGTTGGTGTAATTGAGCAGGACCGCGTTCGGGCAGACTTTTTCCATATCACGGACGATCTCCATCATCGGGTTGATGGTGCGCAGAAAGCGGAAAATACCGCTTGGGCCGCGCGTATCGCCGACGTTGATATCCACGCCATATTTTTTGGGGATTTCGATGTCGTGCCGCCAGACATCCGTTGAACCGGCCAGGATGGTGGTCAGGACGACATCCGCATCGCGCAGCGCTTCGACCCGGTCGAGGGTCGCCGTGACTGTGGCCGGACGCTGCCCGGCGGCGACCAGTTTTTCAACACCCTTTTTTGCCCATTCCAGGCGTCCGGGGTGGATGTCCATCAGCGCTAGGGTGGCGTCTTGCAAAAGCGGGAAGGTCAAAATATCGCGGACGAGTTCGCCGGTGAAACCGAGGCTGCCAGCGCCGATAAATGCAATTTTGGTCATTTGTGCTCCTTGATTTCTTATGTAATTAGCGCTTGACGCCGCTTAATGCAATTCCTTCGATAAATTGTTTTTGGGCGATGAAGAAGATAATCAGCAACGGCAGAATGGATAGGAATGCGCCTGCCATTAGGACAGTAAATTTTCCGCCCATCTGGAGTTGCTGTTGGAAGAATGCCAGCCCAACAGTCAGCGTGGTCTTGTGCATGTCTGTCGGCAAATAAACCAGCGGATGAAGCAGATCGTTCCATGCATCTTTGAAGACAAAGATCGCCAGCGCGGCGACTGCGGGTTTGGAAAGCGGCATGTAAATGCGCCAGAAAATACCGAAAAGCGAGGCGCCGTCCATGCGAGCGGCATCCACAAGGTCGCGTGGAATCGTGAGGAAATATTGCCGCAGGAGAAAAGTCCCAAACGCGCCGCCCCAAAATGCCGGAACGATAAGCGGAAGTTGAGTCCCGATCCATCCGAGATATCTGAAGATGATGAAATTTGGAATCAGCGACACTTGCGGCGGAATCATCAGCGTGGCGACGAGTAGTGCAAAGAGAAAATCACGCCCCTTAAATTTGACGACGGCAAAGACGAACGCCGCCATAGCGCATGTCAATATCTGTCCAACGACTGTCAGAATGGAAATTTTGAAACTATTAAACGTGAGATATAGAAACGCATTGTCTGGCAGGTCTTTGAAAAGATTAAAATAGTTTTGGAAGGTGATTGGGCTGGGAATGATACTGCGGGAAAATTGTTCGGCAGGAACGCGAAGCGAAACAGAAATCATCCACGCGAAGGGAATGAGCATGGTCAACGCGCCAGAAATTAAGAAGGCATAGGTAAGAACATCGAGAGCGGTTTTATAAAATGACTTGGACATGGACTGCTCCTATTCGTACACCACGTAGCGGCGTTCCCACCAAAACATGATTAACATAAAGAGTGCAACCAGCAGAGCAAGTTGAATCGCCTGCGCGCTGGCGTCTCCCATGCGGAAGAAATGAAAGGCATTGCGATAAATCGAGTACACCGCAACGGGGACGGAACTATCGCCCTGCCCGCGACGCGTCAACATATAAATGTAGTCGTAAGCCTGGAAGGCATTGATGGCAGTGATCAGTACCTGAAAGAAAATACTTGGCGTAACCAGCGGCAATGTGACCTTGAAAAATTGCTGAAAGTCGTTTGCGCCGTCCAAGGAAGCGGCTTCGTAATAATCACGCGGGATGGCGGTCAGTCCAGCGAGGAAGATAATCATCCCTTCGCCAATCGCGCCCCAAACGTTGACGATGACCACCGACATCATGGCATTTTTTGTACATAACCAGCAGATCGGCGCAAAGCCCAACGCCTCAAGTCCAAAGTTGAGGATGCCCGTATCCTTGCCGTAGATCATGTTCCAGACCAGCGCAGTAGCGACGGCAGAAGTAACGGTTGGCAGGAAATACACAGTGCGAAAAAAACCGACGCCGCGAATTTTGCGATTGAGCAAAACTGCCAGCAACAGAGAAATGATTGCCACGCTAGGCACGTACAACGCGGAGAATTTTAACGTGTTAGAAAAGGCTTCGATGTAAGCCTTGTTCTGGAACAACTGAAGGTAATTTTCCGCGCCCGCCCACTGGGGAGGGTTAATCAAGTCCCAATTAAAAAAACTCAGTCCGAGCGTCGCCAGCAGCGAGCCGATTGTGCCAAACAGCAACCCAATGATGGTTGGCACGAGCATCAGCCAAAGCCACAGTTTTTCGCGCCCCAGGGGTTTTAATCCGTAGTTCATATATGCGCTCCTACCCCTCACTCCCTTCCCCTCTCCCAAAGAGAGAGGGGAAGGGGTGGGGATGATGGGAACTTTACTTATTCGCAGCCAGCACTTCGTCCGCGGCGGCAATCAACTCATCGAGCGTGGGATTCAGTTCCGCTTCGCCGTCGAAGACTGGGATCAAGCCATCGCCGACTACGCCCGCCCATTCCTCGTACCCTTTGAAGACGGGCTTCACGTGAGAAAAAGCAACTGAGTCAAGGAAGACTTTCTGGTTCAACTCGCCAGGCTGTTTGAGATAGGCATCGCTTTCCGCAACAGACTTGAGCACAGGAATGGCAAAGCCCAACTGGGCGAGTTTGGTCTGTCCCAATTCGCCCAACGCAAACTTGATAAACTCGAATGCCGCGTCAGCATGTCTGGAATCCTTCGAGACGACAAAGCCTGCGCTGTTGACGCTGGTCGCCTGCCCTGCGGGGCCTTTGGGCATGGGAGCGACATCGAAGTTGATACCTGCCTGCACATACCCAGGAACCGCCCAATGCCCAATGGTCGTCATGGCAGCCATGTTAGATTGGAACAGGTCAAAACCAAACTCGCCCGCTGTGGTGGGTGTGGGCATCACTCCTTCCTTATATAGGCTGTCAATGAACGCCCACGCATCGCGCGCGCCGCCTTCGCCAATCAAGGTCTTTGTGTGGTCCGGGCTGATGATCTCGCCGCCGTACGCCCAAATAGCTTCGCTCCACAACAACTCCATATCCCAGGTGTCAGACCAAAGTCCGTATTGATCCACCTTGCCGTCGTTGTCCTTGTCGAGGGTCAGCTTCTTTGCGGCAACAAGCAGGTCGTCGTAGGTCCAATCAGCAGTTGGGTATGCCACGCCTGCGGCGTCGAACATGTCTTTATTGTAGAACAACACAATGGACTGGAAATCCCGCGGCAAGCCGTAATATCCATCCGCTGTTTTATAAGCAGTCAATGTCTGCGGATAGAAGCCGTCCAAAAATCCAGGGGACTTATCAATATAAGGCTGAAGGTTGAGCAGCGCGCCACGGCTTTGCCAATCTGAAAACAGCGGCGCATCCATCGCGAAGACATCAGGCGGAGTTCCGCCCGCAATCAGCGTGTTCAACTTCGTCCAGTATGAATCCCAATCCGAGACATCCACTTTCACGGTGATATTCGGGTTGGCTTTTTGGAAATCATCCACCACCGCCTGCCAGACTGTCAACTCTTCTGGAGCGCCCCACATGGTGAACGTAATCTCAACGGGACCCGTATTGGCGGGTTTCGCTGCCCCGCCGCAAGCCGTCAATAACAGGCTGGCAACTATGAGAACAAACATTATTTTTTTCATTTTCTCCTCCATTACAAGTTCTGATAGTCGCGACACCACGCGTGTTGCGCGTGCCAGACAGGGAACACGACTATCGGGTTGGACGCACCCCGCCGCTCGCCAGAATTCACAGCAACGTTGTTAAACCTTCAACGAAAGCACCGCGTTAAAAATCCAACTTTACGACCGTCGTCAAATTTGTCGGACGGTCGGGATTGAGACCTTTTGCCAGGGACCGATAAAAAGCCATCAACTGCAAAATAGGCAGATAAAGCACAGCCCGACCCGCCTCCGGGATACCGCTATCGAAACAGACATCCAGGCCCGATTCTCCCAACGCCAGGGTATGACCGCCCATCGCTCGCATTTCATTCAACACAGCCTGTTCATGGCCGAAATTTCTCTCTGAAACCAGCCCAATAATCAGGGCTTGCTCGTTGACCATACTCATCGGCCCATGTCTGAATTCCAAAAAGTGAAACGGTTCGCTGTGGGTCAGGGTCATTTCTTTCATTTTTAAGTTGACTTCACAGGCCAGGCCGTAGCGAATTCCGCTGCCCAGGAAATAAACCTGATTCAGGTTCAAATTTTCCCCAAACTTCTGCGCCAAAGCGTCGTATTCAGAAATCAGCTTCGCGCCTGCAACAGGCAACCCGCGCATGGCTTGATATTCAGCGTCCTGGCCGCCAGCCAGCAGACTCATCGCAGCCGCGGCCACATACATTGAGGCGAACGAACGCGTCTGAGCCACGCTTTGTTCCTGGCCTTTTTCAATCACCAGCGCCAGTTCCGCCAGCCCAGCCAGGGGTTGGTCGCCATAATTAGTAATCACGATGACCGGGCCACGCTTCTGTGCCTTGAACTGCTCCACCGCGCGCACAGTTTCGGTGGTCGAACCCGAACGGCTGACCGCCACCAACAGGGTTTTGTGAGGCGGGATGCCATCCCGCCCGGGCCGCCCCAGCGCAGTTTCCTGATTCAGCAACAACTCACCACCCGGCACAGCCCGCGCCAACTTACCGGTCGCTTGCTGGAATAAGGCCGCTGCAGCCAGCGCAAGGTAATAAGTTGAGCCACAGCCGGTAAATAAGACCTGCTCATACTCCGCAGAAAAAAACCTGTTCAACTCGGCTTTGTGGTTTTCAACCACGTCCAAGGCTTCGGCCCAGGCCTCAGGCTGGGAAAATATTTCAGCGCGTGTAAACTTGCCTGCTTCAGTCATCATGTCTCCTCGCCTATCAGCAATGAAAAACAGTGTTGTAATTTTGAAAGAGAGTTCCCAAATCTATGGTGATGCCGCCAGCCATCGAAAACGAGAGTTTTTGCGGCATATCAGACCTCGCTCACTTTCAGCAGCAGCGCGCCGCTGAAATTCACCCGGATGCAAGGCTGGCTGCCAGCCACCCGCGCGATCTCCTGTTTATTGACATAATCCCAGACCCGGTAGGTTTGAGCTTCTTCCAACCCGCGCAGCTCAACTTTGCCGCGGAAATGCGGGGCATAGAAAGCGTAGTAAATGCCCTTTTCCTTGCGAATGGCGTGCGCTTCGGGATAATCAAAAGTCAGATCGTACAGGTTGAGATATTCACCTTCCGCGGGGCGCTCGCGGTTATAGAGGTCAAACCACTTCTGCCACAGGGCCTTTTTTGTCTCTGGCAGGTCCCAGATTTCCTGAAGCCGCGCCCGCAGCGATTCATCGTCCGGCCAGATAAATTTGGTGCCCGGAACTCCGCCCGCGCCGATCTCGGATGCAAAATCGATTCCGCCGTCAGAGAGTTCGACATGGTCGCCAAAAACAGCAGCCCGCGCGCCCATCAGGGCCTTATAAAACTTGATCCGCTGGCGGATCTGCTGGCTGGAGGTTGGGTCGGCGGTGACGGTCTGGTCGGTAAAAGGGATTAGTTGCAGGCTGAGGGGCGTGCCGCACGGGCAGATTTGGGTGACAGAGTCAGGACGAAGCTGGCGGGTGATCTCAAAAATCAACTTGTAGGCAGCGCCCATGGCCTCGGTCGATTGTTCCGGGTAATCATGGTGATGGGCCGGGTTGTGGCAGGCCGGAACCGTGTAGACATTGTCGAGTTTATGGCCGTCGAAGCCCCAATCGGCGATAAAGCGGCGGGTCTGTGCGGCGGTGTGGGCCTGCACTTCGGGCAGGGCGGGGCAAAGCATCGCCAAATGGCGATTGTTGCGCGCCACGGAGCCATCAGCATTGAGAATGACCCAATCAGGATGCTCCTTGAGCACCTGACTGACGCCGTACTTGTGGCTTTCCCACTGGCCGTGACCATCCTCGGCGCAAAGCGGGTACCACCAGATTTGCGAAAACGCACCCGCCGCGTGGATTTCGGCATTCATCCGGCGCATATCGTCAGCGCCATTTGGGAAAGTCTCGTGGCGCGGGTTCCAATCGGCGTAAGCATCAAACCAGCGGTCATCGAGAGTCAGCCATTTAATGCTGAGTTCCTGCAAAACTGGGAGGACACCAATCATTTGATCGGGCTTAATGTCGAATTCGTAGCCCCATGAGCACCAGGCCGGTTCATAATTGGCCGGCACGGGCTGCGGGGACTGGATTCCCTGCGCGGCCAGGAGTTCGCGGTAGAGTGCCAATGGGGCAAAAAAATCGCCGGTATGGAGCGAGATGACCGTTTCCAAGCCGCTAAAACTCTCTCCGGACTGGAGCGTGACCGGCTGGCGGAGTTGCAGCGTAGCGCTGACACCCTTCTCGCCGGCTTCAACCGGCATGTACCAGTCTTTGGGGGCCGGTTTGATATGCATCAGGGCGATCCCCTCGGATTTGTTCCAGAAATAAACCAACGGGATACCGCCGCCTTCGCCATCCTGGAGATGGCCAAGGAAGTTATCGCGAGCGAAACCTTGGGAAAGTTCAAAGGCAAAATCCTGACCCCAGGCAACGGCTGCGCCCTGCATTGTCCACAGAGTGTGGCTTGAGAATTCCTGAGCAAGTTCAATGCGAGGGGCATCAAAACGGTCGAAGCTGAGTGGAATATTTCCGGTGTTGGTCACCGTCGCTTGGACGGAAGCCGCATAAGGGGTGAGCGGCTCCAGAACCAGGTCGAGGCGCAGGGTTGCACTCGAGGGCAGAAGAAAGGTTCCAGCCGCCGACCAATCTCCCACTTCCACCTGTGTTGGCGTGCCATTGAGCAGGTTCTGACTGCCAGCATAAAGCCCAACCTGCGCGCTGGCGAGGTGTCCAATTTGAATGCAAAGCTGCGCATCAAGTTGGATCATAAGGTTGGGATTCCAAAGAGTTTGGCGGCGTTGTTGTAATAAACTTTCTTGAGCACCTCGTCAGGCAGGTACAGGCCGCAAACATACCAGCGGCCCTGTCCAGGCACTTCGCTGGTGTTGTAATTAAAATACTCATCATCGGTTTCGAGAAAGCGGTAGGCCAAACGGTAGGCGTCCAGGTCGGGGCTTAGGTCAGAGCCGAACAGGATGCGGTCTTGATATTGGAGGAATAATTTCCGGGCGGTATAGGGCTGGCGGCCAAGTTCACCGATGCGGGCTGAGATGTCGATGTAATAGTTGGGATAGTCATCGAGCATCTGTCCGACCCAGCCCAGGTTTTCAGCATAACAGCCGACATGCGCCCCGATGAAGGTCGTCTGCCGGTGACGCCGGACAAGATTTTTGAAACCGTTCATAATCTCCAGGAAGGGCGGGAAGGGCGGGCTGGTGAAGGCCCAATCGGGGTTGGCTCCGATTTCCTCCCAGCGCTCGTTGGTTTCGTCAATCGGGTCGAAAAAAGCCACCGGGTCGGCGACATGCGCCAGAACAGGCAGGTTTAACTCGCCCGCCGCCTGCCAGATTGGATCGAGCCGCGCATCATCAACTTGGACGAGTTTGCCATGCTGGTCTTTGACGTGCAGCCCAAACGGTTTCCAGATTTTGAGACCATCCGCGCCGCACTCTTTCTGAGATTTGAGCCGCCCGGCGGCCCACTCTGGGAATTTATTGCCCAGTTCGGGCCATTTTCCCCAATCGACGCCGCCGAAAATGCGAAAACGCTCTGGTGCGGGGGCTTTGAAGTGGTCGAGGTGGACGGCCAGGATGTCCTCCCCCCAGCCGCCATCCAGGTCGACATACAGCTTGACCCCGGCCTGATCGAGCAGGTCGAGCAATTCGTTGAGCGGTTTTGAGTCCCAGCTGCCGCCAAACGATTCGCCGAGGTGGTTGTGCGAGTCGATAACCGGAAAACGCGGTTTTTCCACGAACGTGGTCTTGCTGACAAGTTTGGCTTGAGGGCGAAAGTTTTTGAGCAGCATGGGTCGGTTGGGGGATGAAAGAATTAGGCGAGGATGACCTGAATACCGGCGGCTTTGAGCGCATCCAGAAAATCTTGAGGGGCGTTCGGGTCGGTTACGAGGCTGTCAATACTGGTGATGGGCGCAAGAAAAGCAGTTGCCACGGCATTGAGCTTGCTGTAGTCGGCGGCCACAATCACCTCGCGCCCGGCATTCAGGATGGCGCGGTCTGTCATCGTTTCGGGCAGGTAATCGTTTGTCAGGCCGTTTTCAAGGCTGATAGCGTGGACGCCGATGATGACCTTATCCGCGCGCACTTCGGCCAGGGCCTGTTCGGTAATGTGGCCGATGAAGGACAGTTCGCTGGGCCGCAAGATGCCTCCCAAAGCAATCAGGTTTATGCCAGGCAGCCCGGAGAGGGTGTTGAGGACCGGCAGCGAATTGGTGATAACCGTCAGATTTTGGCGTGAGCGTAAATTGCGCGCCACTTCCAAAATGGTTGTCCCGGAACCCAGGAAGATGGTTTCCCCGTCTGCCACCAGGGCTGCAGCGGCCTGACCAATGCTTTGTTTCTCAAAGAATTGCTCTTGTTCACGCTGCAAAATTGGCAATTCAGGCGGAGCCTGTTTCATCGGAAGAGCGCCGCCATGCACCCGATACAGCTTGCCCTGTTCTGCCAGGGTTTCGAGATCTCGCCGGGCGGTGGCCTCGCTGATTTTGAACTGTTCGACAATCTCGGAGACACTCAGACGTCCCTGGCGCGCAAGCAGATTGACAATATTATTTTGACGTTCTTCGGCAGAGAAGTATTCGCTCATGTTCGCTCACTTTCAATCATCTTACTTCATATTTTAGCGCAATTTTGATTAATGTCAAGAGCGCAGCGGCCTATTTTGCTTGAAGTTGATTGAATTGAGAAGCGCAGGGCAAGTTTTGGCAAAATGCCCGGCTCACCCGAAACAAACGAAGAAAAAAGCTGGGCCGCGCGAGAAATCGCACCATCTTGTTGCAATTGGGGCTTCTGGCCCGGTCACTTTGGGTATTTAGTTTTCTCATCGGGGTTGCCCTTCCTGGTGTGACCACAGTTAATCGCGGTCAATTAGTCCGCCTTTGGGTCAAATCGAGCATAGCCTGGGAAGGTCTGCCGCGCTGAATAGGTGGTTTCCAAAGCGGCGGCGGCACTTTGAGAGCGAGTGATTCTGAATAAGTCCATCTGTGTGTGATCGGTCAGTTTGGCGGCAATAGCGGGTGTGCGCTGCACCCAATGATGGCGGAAGGGGCCAACGGAAAGTTTCAGTTGCAAGCTGTGATGATAATCGCAGAAGTTATAGAAGCAGCCGATTGCAAGCAAATGTCGATATGATCGTAGGAATCATGGGCTCTTTGGGAATCTCTGTGATGCTGGCTGCATGTGACGGCAATTTTTCCAATTTTCGGCCAAAGCACCCCCACCTGTGGGGGCTACCACGCTAATTCCTAAAGAGCCGAATCATGGAAGGATGGATAGGGTGGGCTAGATGATGAAAAGCAAGAGAACTATCTTTGGAATATCGGTTATTGCCTGGTTTAAATTTGGCGTTATACAACCCTATGATGATTTTATACAAAAAGAGCAAAGCTTCCCAAGCAAGATATCACGGGTTCGAGTCCCGTCACCCGCTCTGCAAAAAAGCCGCGCTTCGCTACCAGCACTACGCTTGCGCGGGGGCGGCTTTTGCATAAAAAGAGCGGGCGATGGTTTTAAAGGCCATCACCCACCACTTGTTTGCTCCTTGATCGCCGGATTCGAGAAGTAAGCAATTTTACCTTACCGTATTTTTAGGATGTGAATGATGGTATTACCCCGATACCTAACCCTGCCGCAAGCTGCAACCAAACTGAATACCAGTATCTTGTCCTTGAATCGGATGATTCAATCCGGTAAAATCAAGGCCGTAGAGGTTGCCGGAGAAGTTATCGTGAGCGAAAATAGTTTAATGTCGAATATGAAGAAGGAAGACCTGCCAGAGTACAAGAAGTTTGCACACCTGGCGGGTCAGGCTATTTGGGTATCCGAGGCGGCGAGGAAATATGGTGTTGCGCAACAAACAGTTTCTATTTGGGCTGGCAAGGGTATCATCAGAAGTTTAGGTAAAGAAAAAAATCGAAACCTTCTTGATGAACAAGACGTAGCTTATTGCGTTGAAATATATAGTCAGCGCAAAGGCCAGGGCAAATGGGTTTTCAACCCAGACGGAACGCCCTATACTCCGAAAACCCAAGCAGATGAAACACCCGCCTGATGGCGGGTGTTTTTTTATCGGCACAGTTCCATCACCGGAGGCATACAAAAAGCCTGGCAATCCCGCATATACTATTCGATTTGTGAGCCAAGTTTCCGGTCTGTAAATGGAGTGCGTATAGGCGAGCAAAACAGCCAGAGCTGTTTGTGGTGGACAAAAGATTCCGTCCACCACAAAAGGAGCCAGGAGAGGCTGTTCGGTGGCGAGTTCCCAGTTGTGAACCAGTTGCGGTGAGGGCAGCGGGATGCCGCGCACAGCGGGCAGGCGCAAAGCAACTTTGCGGGTTTCACCGGCCCGGTTGCGGCGCAGTTCCTGGCTTGAAAGGCAGAAGGGATGCGGCTGGGGCTTCGGATTTTTGGCAACCCGTCCGCGCTGGGACTTGGGTGGGGGCGCCGGCATTTTCGGCCCAAAAAGTTAGTCCGGGATCGCTGGGAGAATAGTGAACGTGCAGGATATGCATGAGTTGTGACTTTGAGAGGGCTGGTTCAGGAAGCCAGGTTTTCAGGCCAAACTGACAAGCCTGCTTTTTGGCCTGCCAGCCCTCAGGCTTTGTAGGCCCGGATTTCGTGGAAGGTGGCTTGCTGGCTGGCCGCTTTGCCGGACATAAAGGCCCAGCGCCCCTTCGGCTGGAAAAGGTAAACAGGCAGCGGCTCGCAAGCGTATGGCCTGCTTCGGATGCTTGTTATACAGTGGAATTTGCGTTACTTATCCTCGAGCGCCTTCTCCACTTCAGCCATTTTGCCCAGCGCCAGTTCTTCAGGGATGAGCACCAGCCCACATTTGGGGCATTTGAGCAGCTCCACCGGGAAGGAATTGCCCAAATATGAAATATCCACTTTGCCGGGGTTAAGCGGCACGCCGCAATCGGCGCAGGTCCAGCCCTGATAAACGGAAAGGTCAACATACTGGCTCATTTTTCCGCCCTCATCCCAATTTCCATGCGGTGGCTGTAAGCCTTATGCACCAAAAATGCGCCATCCGTCTGCGGCGTATATTCCACCCAGTAGGTGACGCTGGTGGGCTTCAAATACGCCAGGTAATGCCCGGTTTGGGGGTTGAACATGCGCTTGCCGGTGCGCTCCGCGTTTTCAAGCACTTTTTGGATATCTTCCACCAAAATCAAGCGGTCTTCCACCATTGTTTGAACTTCATCCGGCAAAATTAAACGGATTTTCTCAAAATCTGCGCCTTCAGGCATGGCTTCACTCCACAAATCTCGAAGTAGTTTTTCCTTCAATCGCGCGCGGTTCTCGTGACGCTCCGAAAAACCAACCGCAGGGGCATTCTCATCGGCATCCCCGTAAATCAAATCAAGCAGGTGCAGCGTCCGTTTGCCGCGCCGCGCAAAGAAATCGCGGCACATGGCGCAATAGGTCACATAATCGAGCGGGCTTTGGTTGATTCGGCGCTCGACGGCCTGCGCAGCCACCGCTTTGTTGGCCAGCCACATCAGCCCGCCATACGAGCAGCACTCGGTTTTTTCGCGGCTGTTGGGAAGTTCCTCAATTTGACAACCTAGTTTTTTGAGAATGTTCCGCACCGAATCCTGGATGCCGCTTTCGTAGCGCGTCGAACACGGGTCATGAACCGTTATTTTTGCAAGAAGCGCACGACCCGTTACCGGCTCCAGTCCGAGTTGGTCATACAACTCCCACAGAGAAATGATTTCCAGATCCGGGTAATATTTCTGGAACACCTGGTAACAACTCGAACAGGCCAGCACAACCTTTGGCCGGCCCAGTTTCCCGTATTCGGCGCGCAGCTCAGACTGGGAAGCGGCGAAAATATCCTTGCGCCCCGCCCAATCTGCGGGAGCGCCGCAGCAGCGCAGCATCAGCCCAACCCTGGGGAGTTTTTCGCGCAGGAAAGCATAGGCTTTTTCGGCATTTTCTGGAGATGAGCCGCTCAACTGGCAGCCGGGGAAAAACACATATTCCGAAACATCGGCATCCGGGGCGTTTTTTGCCAGTGAGAACTTCTCCCCATTCGAAAAGGCCATATCCTGCAAGGCAAAATCGTGCGCCGAAGGCGGCATACGCTTTTGTTCCACCATTTGTTCGCGGGCGTTGCGGCAAATCTCGCCAAAATCCACATCTGTTGGGCAAACTTCAGCGCACAGCCCGCACAGCGCGCAAGTGTTGATAAACTGGTTGGAATAGCGCGTGCCCATCACAATAGAGAGATTGTTATAAACCTCGCGGATATATTTCTTGGGGTAGCCTTTGTAATGCCGCAGGTATTCACAATTCTTGACACACTCCAAACATTCGCACTGGATACAGCGGGCCGCCTCGGTCTCGGCCACTTTGCGGCTGTAACTGGTGGATAGGTCGGTGGCGATAAGCGCAGTTTGGGGCAAAATTTCGCTGGTGTTGGTATAAAGTTTGGTATCGTAGGGGCCTTCATTGTTACGCGAAGCCGTCAGCGAGACTTTTTGGAGAAAACGGTCAATAGATGTAGCGGCCCGGCGTCCTTCCGAAACGGAGAGAATCGCCGAATGCGGAAGTTCCCGTCCCAAAGTATTGGCCGAAAAGCGCAAAATATCGCCGCCTGCGAAAACTTTCTCCAGGCTGGTCTGGAAAGTCAGCGGATCGACCGCCACCTGTCCATTTTCATCCAGTTTCAAGTCGGGGACATCGCTCGAATACGCGCCAATCCCAAGATAAACGGCATCGTACTCCTCGCACAAGCGTGCCAGGAAAGTGCTGTGACCATTCCCGCCGCTGCGGCCCACCACCGTATTCAGCCGGATTTCCACGCCCAGAGTTTCAATCACCTGCAAATCGTTGACCAGTACCTCGCGCGGGAGCAAGTCTGGAGGCGTTTTCCACAACCCGCCGCCCAGACGGTCTCCGGCTTCATAGATGACCACCCCCCAGCCTTTGCGCGCCAAATCATACGCCACCGTCAGCCCGCTAATGCCCGCGCCGATCACCACCGCCGTTTTCGACTTGCGCGGCAGCGGCTTGATGGCTGCGCTATCCTGTGAACCAAATTCCAGCGCCGCCCGTTCCAGCGCGGCAATTTCAATCGGGCCGCCCAGGTCCTTTCGGAGACAAGTCGTTTGACAGGGCTGGTTGCAAATATGGCTAACGATGCCCGGAAACGGCACAGATTTTCGATAAAGATTAAACGCCGCGCTAAAATCATCTTTGGCAATCGCCGCCGCCATCCCGCGTACATCCACATGCGCCGGACAGGTGGCCGTACAGGCCGGGGCCTGCTCCTGGATACAGCGATTTTCCTGTTCGCGCAGTTCTTGTTGGTTCATACAAATAATTATCCGCAAATATACGCCAACCCGCGCGAATTAATGGCGATCAAACCAGAACCCGCGCAGTTGGCGAATAAAAAAGGGAGCGCCCCTGGATAAAGATGAGCGCTCCCCACTATGGAATGAATATTATGCGGGCTGCAATTCCTTCAAGCCAGCCAATACCTTGTCAGGGTAGGCCGGCAGGTGGCGGATGCGGACACCGGTCGCATTGTAGATGGCGTTGACAATCGCCACGTGCGGCGAGGTCAGCGGGAGTTCGCCGACGCCAGCCGCGCCAAATGGGCCATTCTCACGGGCATTCTCGAAGTAGTAGATGTCGATCTTATCAGGAATATCCTTGGCATACGGGATGCCCGCGCCAAGCATGGTGCTGTGCTTCTGGATGTCCTCGAAGTCCTCGGAGAGCGCCAAGCCAATGCCCTGGGCAATCCCGCCATACATCTGGCCATCGACAACCAGTTTGTTATTGATTTTACCGATGTCGGCCATGGCGGTGAAGCCTTCGACCGTCGTCTTGCCGGTCTTGGTGTTGACGTTGACTTCCGCCAGGAAAGCGCCAGACATGTAAACAGCTAAGGGTTTGCCCTGGCCGTTCTCTTCGCAGTTGGAGTTCTTTGAAGCTCTCCTCTTGCCATGATTCTTGAGCGGGTGGCCTTCCTTGACCATCTCGT
>JAVEWN010000135.1:0-7079 GCA_034004515.1 Anaerolineales bacterium
ATGCCGCGATATGCCGTGCCGCAGTTTGGGCAGCAGGGCAGGCGGCGATTTTCCCATTCTTCTTTGGTATCGTTCCAGACGCGCCGGTAGTCACGGCGCAGGACGCTTTTGCCATTGTCGCCGGCATCGTACTTGGCGGCGTCGAAGCCAATCACAGCCACCGCTTTCTTTCCCAGCAGGCCGGACTGGTAGTCGCGGGCGAAATCGAACATCGTATACTCATCCCGGTCAACATAGGTAATCTCGACGTTGCCCTCCGTGTAGCGCACTTGCGGCTCGAGGGTGACTTTCCCAACCACCTGGCCGTCGCTGTCGCGTTCAGTGCCGCGGAAGGTCAGGTGCTTTTGCAGGTATTTCGCCACCGAGGCGTTGTAGTTTGCCGAGCGGATGACCAGCTTGCGCCTTCCACCGGGGTCGTCCGTGCAGGCCGGTTCGACCTGGTTGCGGGTGGCTGAAAGAATGTCAGCGCCCAGTTCCTGGAGTTTGTTTTGGATTTCCGGCCATTTTCCGGGCTCTTTGAGCACCGGGCGGGTGATGACGCGCGGGGTGATGGTTTGGTCCGGGTCGCTGGCGCGGGCCAGATCGCGGAACCACTTCCAGAGCATGTGCCCGGGAGCCATCACCACGGCAGGCCATTTATCCAGCACTTCCAGGGTGGAGATGCCCACACCCGTCTTGCCCCAGCCGGGTTCAGCGTTGATGATGGCGGCGCCATGTTTACGCATGACACGCGCTGCGCCGATCGCGAAGTGGCGTTGAACCTCGAACAGGCCGCGTTCGCCTCGTCCGGGCAGGGGTGGGAGACCCAGGCCGGATTTGCCGGTGATGGCCCATTCGCGGGCAGTTGGCTGATAGGCGTAGAGTGGCTGGTTTTTCTCGAGGATGGCATCCGCCAGGCGGGTGGCGTGGGTAGTCATGAACTTCCCAACCTGGTGCAGGTCGGTGAGCAGGTCGATTTGCCCGTTCGGATGGGCAACTGTCAGGCTGGCTTCGTGGCGCTCCATTTCGCGCACTGAAACCGAAGTGACCTTGCCTTTCAGGTCGACATTGTCCACGGCTTCAACGCGTCGTACCTTGCGCGACAGGCCCTTGACCAGCAGCGGCTGGCCCCGCTCATCGCGGATGTCCAGCACCCCGGTTTCCTGGCCGGTGATCAACATCGTCGTGTGTCCGACCGAGAGCGGGATGGCCGGATGAAAGGAGGCGCCGAGCGGGCGGACGTAGTTGGCCTTGAAGTATTCCTGTGTCTTGACGGGTGAGGCGCTGCGAGCGGCTTCGGCCAGGGCGGCCGGTTCGATCGGAGTGTAGGTGAACTTCGCCTTGCCAGGTGTTGGGGGAATGACAACGCCTTCCGCGGCCTGCGTGATAACGGGAATCTCTGTGGATTCATCGGCCAGAACGCAAATGGCTTCGATGGCCTCCTTGCCAGGGTGGATGTAGGCCGGGCGTTTGCCCAGGGCCAGCACCACGACCTGTTTGAAGGCCTCGTATTCGCCATCTGGGAAGCGGAAGACCAGCACTTTTTCGTACCAGCCAAGCACATGTCGGGCGAAGCGCTCACGCATGGCCTTGCCGAGCAAGTGTTCGCTGCCCAGGATGCCGCGTGGGATGATGATGACCTGCTGTCCACTGGTGACAATCTTGCGGGTGGCACCCTCGACGAAGAGCAGTTCGTGACGGACGCGGCGTTCATTACCTTTGTCGTCAGTTTCTTTCCAATCCGACCAATCATAGGGTGGATTATTGAACATCAACCCCACCGACCCTGAACTCCATTTGGCGTTCGAGAGCAGGTAGAAGGAAGTCGGCAGGATGCGGGTCAGAACCTTGGCGGCTTCCGCCGCGCGGGGTTGTGAGAGTTCCACGCCCCAGGTCTCGATCGGGTGTGTCATTCCGAAACCGTTGGCGAAACGCCGCAGGGCGTCGCCGGTTCCACAGCAGGGATCGGCCAGACGGACCGGGCCGGTGACTTTGAACCAGGTGGAGAGCATCTCTGCAATTCGGTTGGGGGTGGGGTAGTAGAGAAGTTTGGATTGCGATTCTAAACGTGCCATTGGGTTCTCCTTGTTTTGGAAAGCAAAACGAGCGACAATTTGCATCGCTCGTGGTTTCCTGGTGGTTTTATTTCGGCTTACAGGCGGATTTCGCCGTCCTTGAGGCCGTTCTCTATGATCGTGCGCCAATCCCCAGCTTTGCTGACCCACAACGCATCCTGGAAATCATCCCCGGCCAGGGACAATTTCCTGACCAGATTCTCCTGAAAGCCCTGTTCGAGCAGGTATTCAGCCCAGGCGTCGCGCACGGGGTAAGGGATAGCCAGGTTCAGGCGTTCGGCGAACCTGGCCGGGAGTGGTTCACCCTGGGCGGTGACAATGTAAAAGGCCTCGCTGGCTTCATCCTGCGGGTTGCCCGACAGCGGGTGCAACAGGCTGACCAGGTGGCCTTCTGCGCCAACCGCAGCCAGGTTGCCGGAGACGGCGATGTACTTGCGGCGGGTGTTCTCGAGGGCCTGGGTTTTGTTGTCCACGCTCAGCGTCAGGCTCTTTTTGGAGTTGGTGCAGAGCGTGGCCGTGATCGCCCGCAGACTTTGTTGTTCGGGCGAGACCAGGGTGACAGCGACCAGCGCATGGCGGTCTGGGTCCCAAACAGCACTGGAGCAGACCACACTGACGTGGTCGTTGGCCAGCCGCAGGTCGTGCAGGCGTTTATCCAACTCGGCTTCGTCCCATTCCAGACGGCAGACAACCGCACCGAGAGCCTGGTCTTTGACCAGCCCGGCGTTGACCCTGGCCAGCAGGTTATAGGCGTTCTCGCCCGCCAGCCGGCGTTCGGGAGTGGGGATTGTCTGTTCGTCCAGCAAAATGAAAACGCGGTTATTCTTAACCTGGGCGGTGACAGACCGGATCGGGTTCTGCTTTTCAGGCAGATTGCCTTCGCTCAGCAGCCACGAACCGGAAACCGGCCCGCGCACGAAGCGTCCCCAGGGAGCGACATAGCCATAGCGTTGGGTGTCGTACTCGATGCCGGGCAGTTCATCGACCCGAGGGAGCGGCAGGCGCTCAGTCAGGTACTCATCGGCGGCGATGAACTTGCCTTCGGCTTGCAGGCGCGCGAGCTGGCGCACCTGGTTTTCCAGGTAGGTGTCCTTGTAGTCTTGCATTATCTTCTCCTTGTAGAATAGCCAACGTGAAAATGATGACCAACGTTTGGGTGAACTGTTCTACACAGAGGCAGAACAGCAAACTTGCATCAGTTACCATCGGTAAATGGCACAAATTTGCTATCCTTCTGGAGACAGGATTGAAAAAGCGACTGAAGGGTTGTATAATTGCATTATCAGGATATTGCAACTTATTAGGAGAAAACTTTATGAATACACAGGTAAGTATTGGACAAGTTAAGCGCGATATTTCCGAACTGGTTAACCGCGTCAGTTATGCCGGGGAGCGGATCATTCTGACCTCCCGCGGCAAACCCAAAGCGGCGCTAATCAATATCGAAGACTATGAACGGCTACTCAAAAGCGAAAACCGCGCGGCAGATGTTCAAAAATGGCTGGCAGACACGCGCGCCCTATCCAAACAAATCGAAAAACGTCAGGGATTGATCGATGTGGATGGCATTCTGGCCGCAGACCGTGATGATCTGGAGCAACGCTAATGGAAGAACTGCTCGTCCTGGATGCCAGCGTGGCGATCAAAGCCATCCTGCCCAACCCCCTTCAAGGACACTGCCGGGCTTTGGTGGAAACCTTCGCAGAAGTTCAACCGGTTTCCCCGGCGCTGTGGGGACACGAAACCACCTCGGCCATTTCCAAGACAGTTCATTTCGGACAAATTACAGAAGCTGAAGGGCGTTTGGCCCTGGAGCAACTCGCTGCGCTGAACGTGCAGTTGTTTACTCCCAATCTCGAACAAAACCAGGCGGCTTTTGATTGGACCATCCGGCTCAAACGCGCCGCGGCCTACGATAGCTATTACCTAGCCTTGGCGCAGAGCCTGGATTGCGACTTTTGGACAGCCGACAGCCGCCTGTTTAATGCGCTCAAGGGTGAACGTTTCAAATGGCTGCACTGGATTGAAGAAATTCCACCGCTGAAATAGTTGATCTCATCCTGGAGATGACCCTCGGCTTGTGTACAGGCCGAGGGTCATCTTTTGTTTTACTCCTGGTAAATATCTTCCAGAAACCGTGCCTGGCGGAACATATCCGATACATCCACTGCACCAAGCATGGGTTTGTCTGGTTCGTATTCTGCGGCCTCGCACTGGTGCCATTCAGCCAGCTCTTCAGCCGACATCGACATCTCAAGTTCGATTCGTTCGCGGATGATTTGCCAGACCGGGTTGGGGTCTTCGCGAGCCAGGCGTTCCGCGTCGGCGCAGGTGCGCACTTCGGGGTTGGCGTGGCCATAGCGGGCGTAGTAGGTGGCTGCCAGCTCGCTGGCGAAGGGGCCAGTCGCACTGACGAAGCGCCCGCCGGTGTTCGCGCGGGTTGGGCGGCCAGCGCAATGGAACTGCACCAGGTCGCCGTTGGGGTATTTGCCGAGGTAGATGGGCATATTGTCTCCTTTGGAAAACAAAAAACGAGAAAAGGTTTTGTGCCTTTTCTCGTTCTCGTAGTAGGGTGGTTGTAATTAGTTTGATTCTGCCAGGATGCGTTCGAACAAATCGTCAACTTTTAGCATCTTGGCCAGCTTGCGCAAATACGCCAGGTCAAGTTGTCCTGACCGGGTTTTCATAACACCCAGAATGTCTCTCCATTGCCGTTCTGAGACTTCGCCCCCCATCCGATACCACTCCAGTTTGGACAAGATGATGTCTTCAGGACTGGTGACATAGACGGTTCTATCTGGATTTGTCATAATCAGGGATGGCATACGTCTTTGCAACTGCAATTGATCAAAGACACGTTGTTTTGGAATGAAAACATCCACTTTGTAGGCCGTTTCAAGATGGATCAGGTTGAAGCTGCTGTGATGTTCAATGGCATCTCGAATCATCTCGTCGTCGGCATAGAACTCTTTCGACAATGCGGCCACAAATGCGGGAATATGTTGGAGTTGTACATCAGCCACAATATCCACATCCATCGTGGAACGCATAATCCCATGTACAGAACTGGACATTGAGCCACCAACGGCATAGGATATTCCCATCTTTTCGAGAACATCCGTCACCAGCAAAGTCATACGGATGGCATCACCTTGCATGATCGTAGACCTTGCTCGCCAGTTCTTGCCCGAGCAAAATATCTGCCAACATGCGGCGAATCTCTGTGGGTGTTGCGCCAGGATGTCTCTGCTTGATTCCGCTGATAGCTAACGTTCTCACGGTTTCGTTCAAGTCATCAACCGCCGCAAATTTTTTCCAGGCTGGCATCTTGCGAATCAGTTCGATTTGCATTTGCTCAATTTTGGGGTGGGTGTCAGAGTAGTAAGCGCTCATAGGTTAAGTATACGTGAAAAATAAGCAGTGTGGTGACCGATTCAATACTCCGAAGTCAACATCACCACCCGGCCAGCCAGATAGTCGGATTGTTCGGCATACAGGGTGATTTCGGAGAGCGGGAAATCCGAGTAAGGGATTTCCTGGAGCACCAGCACCGTTTCGTTGCCATCAGTACAGGTTAGCATGGCCTGCTTTTGCTCGTTCACGGTCAGCTTCCAAACCTGGAAAGGCTCAGCCGCGACCTTCTGGCTGGTGGCTGGCAATCGCATCCATCAGCCAGAAGGCTTTGGCGGTTTCGGCCAGGTACTTTGCGCCGTCTGTGAGCAGGAAGCGCGAGCGCAGCCAAGGGTAGCGCAGGTTGGTGTAGTGTTCCGTGCCGTTGAAGTGGGGCAGGTTCGCCTCCAATTCAACGGTCAGTTGTTCTCGTTTTGCGGTGTGGGTAATCATCTGAAACTCCTTGTAATTTTGGGGTTATGAAAAGCCCAAGCCGCGCTCTTTAAGCGAAGCCCAGGCATTTTTGCCAATTATCAAGTGGTCGAGCAATTGCACATCAAGCAACTTGCCAGCTTGCACCATTGCTCTGGTTACAGCGACATCATCCGGCGAGGGAGAAACATCCCCGGACGGATGGTTATGAGCTGCAATGATGGCCGGAGCCATGCGTTGGATGGCAGGCTTGAAGACTTCAGCGATGCGCACCTGGGATGAGTTCACCGAACCGTGATAAATTTCCACGATTTCTAGAACCCGGTTGCGGGTATCGAGCAGAATGACTTTGAGGTACTCCTGTTCGAGCAAGCCCATCTCGTACTGGAGCAGGGCCGCGGCATCCGCCGGGGAGTTGATTTGCGCGCGTTCCGCATCCGGCTCATGTAATTTCTGTCCGAGCGAGATGGCGGCCTTGATGCGCACGGCGGTTTGCTGACCTACCCCATTTACCGAGGCAATCTCGGCCACATGAGCGTGATAGATACGGCGAACATCGCCGCCAAAACGGGCCAGCAGACCTTCGGCGATCTCGATCTGGCGCGGCCCACCGACCACAGCAGCCAGGAGTTCGGCCAGGCTGCAAGCGGCTACGTTGGCTGTGACCCGGTAGGTGGGCTGGTCTCGTAAAGGGAGTGTTTTTAATTTAGGGAGCGAATAAGGTTGCGGAAAAGCGAAAATGGGTTGGGTTGCTTGTGTTTGCATGTTGGTCTCCAGAAACGAAAATGGGGACAGACATGTCTCCCCGCAGGGGCGACAATCTGTCCCCTGTCAGGGAAAAAGCGATTGGGGTGCGGTTCAGGACGTAAGAATATCGGCTCGTAACAAGCCGGGGTAGAGCACGTTGTCGCCAGGCAGGATACCGTCCCAGGCGTTCAACTGTTCGCCGTTGCGAACTACCACGGGCGGATAACGCCAGGGATTGGCAGCCAGCGCCTCTTTGATGATGCGGGTGCGGTCACGCCAGTAGCATTTTTCGCCTGTTTTGGAACAGCCCCAACCGGCGCCGCGCCGTTGCGAGCTGAATTTCGGCTCGAAGTAGGCAGGCGCGCCGCAGACCGGACATTTCTCCGGGGCGTAGGGATAGTAGCCATGTGGAGGTTCGGGCGCGCGTTCCCCGCCTTTGCGCAGGTAGTCTGCCAC
>JAVEWN010000030.1:0-33597 GCA_034004515.1 Anaerolineales bacterium
CAGCATTGCCCATCATCTGCGATACTTTTGTGATCGCCGCGGTCAGGGTCGTCTTGCCGTGGTCGATGTGGCCCATCGTACCCACGTTAAGATGCGGTTTGCTGCGGTCAAATTTCTGCTTCGCCATGTGGATAATCTCCTTGTTATACGTGAGAAAAAATTACTATTTAAGAATTCCCTGCGCAACTGCTTCGCTGACAGGCGCGTAGTGGTCAAATTCCATCGAGAAAACGCCGCGTCCTTGAGTGCCAGAACGCAATTCAGTTGCATAACCAAACATTTCGCCAAGCGGAACCATGGCATGGACAGCCTGGGCATTTCCAAGGCGGACTTCCATACCCTGAATTAAGCCGCGCCGGCTGTTGAGCTGTCCGATCACGTCTCCCAGATATTCTTCGGGGACAACCACCTCTACCTTCATAATCGGCTCCAGCAAAACCCCACCACCGCGCTGGACGCCTTCTTTGAAGGCCATCGAGGCTGCCATTTTAAAGGCCATTTCGTTCGAGTCGACTTCATGGTAGGAGCCATCGATCAGGGTGACTTTCAAGTCCACCACCGGGTAGCCTGCAATCACGCCGCTTTCAGTGGCTTCGCGGATTCCCTTTTCAATCGCGGGGATATATTCCTTGGGAACCGTGCCGCCCACAATCTTATTTTCAAAAATGACACCCGAACCACGCTCGCCAGGCTCCATCGTTAAGACGACGTGACCATACTGACCGCGCCCGCCCGATTGTTTGGCGTACTTGTGATCGATCTTATCCACCTTGCGCGTGATAGATTCGCGGTAGGCCACGCGCGGCCTGCCAACGTTGGCCTGGACCTTGAACTCGCGCAAGAGACGGTCGACAATAATATCAAGATGTAACTCGCCCATCCCGGAGATTTGGGTCTGACCGCTGGCTTCATCTGAACGCACCCTGAATGTGGGGTCTTCTTCAGAGAGTTTGCGGAGGGCCTCGCCCATTTTTTCCTGATCCGTAGTGGTTTTCGGCTCAACAGCAATCGTGATGACTGGTTCTGGGAAAGAAATACTTTCAAGAACGAAGTTTTTATCGTTACAAAGCGTATCGCCGGTGCTGGATTCTTTAAAACCAAGCGCAGCCGCAATATCGCCCGAGCAAACTTCTGTAATATCTTCGCGGCGATCTGCATACATCCGCAGCAGGCGGCCAATCCGTTCGCGCTTGCCCTTGGTGGTATTGTTGACCATCTTTCCTTGTTCGAGTACGCCAGAATAAACACGGAAATAAGCCAAACGGCCAACATACGGGTCTGTCACAATCTTGAAGACCAACGCGCTAAGCGGCGCGTCGTCTTCAGAGGGCAGCTCGATGAATTCTTCCATATTATCCAGGTTGTAGCCGCGCACTGCTTCGATATCCACCGGGGAGGGTAAATAATCGATGACCGCATCCAGGACTGTCTGAACGCCTTTATTCTTAAGGGACGAACCACAAAAGCACGGATTCGCTTTACCGTCAATGACTGCTCTTCGCAGAGCGGCCTTCAGCTCTGGCACCGAAATATCTTCGCCTTCAAGGTATTTCATGGTCAGTTGATCATCCGTCTCGGCGATTTTCTCTGTCATCTGGGCGCGCATTTCTTTGGCAGTGGCAAGCAATTCGCCCGGCACCTCGCCAATGATGGGATCGCGGCCAAGTTCCTCTTCCCACAAAATCGATTTCATTTCCAGTAAATCGACAACACCTTTAAAATTTGCTTCGAACCCAATCGGCAAGTGCATCGCGATGGGGTTTGCGCCCAAGCGCTGTTTGATCGACTCAATCGAGCGTTCAAAAGATGCGCCAACCCGATCCATTTTATTAATGAAGCAAATCCGGGGCACTTTATAACGATCAGCCTGACGCCAAACAGTCTCTGACTGCGGCTCAACGCCCTGGACAGCATCAAAAACGACCACGCCGCCATCCAGAACGCGCAAAGAGCGCTGGACTTCTGCCGTGAAATCGATGTGTCCGGGAGTGTCGATCAGGTTAAACTGGTAGCCTTTCCATTCTGCCGAAACAGCAGCCGAGACAATGGTAATGCCTCGCTCGCGTTCCTGGGCCATCCAATCTGTGACGGTAGTTCCGTCATCGACAGAGCCAATGCGGTGAGTTTTACCAGTATAAAAAAGAATTCGCTCGGTAGTGGTCGTCTTACCGGCATCAATATGGGCGATGATGCCGATATTGCGATACTTCTCAAGCGGGTACTTGCGTGCCATTAAAAAATTCCTCTACAATCCACGCCTACGCGCGATAGTGCGAAAAAGCGCGATTAGCTTCTGCCATCTTGTGAGTTTCCTCACGCTTGCGGATAGCAGCACCCTGATTGGAGGCGGCATCCATAAATTCGGCAGCCAGCTTTTCGGGGAAAGACTTTCCGGAGCGCGCGCGGGCAGCCGTCAGCAGCCAGCGGATGGTCAGAGTCAGGCGGCGGTCCGCCGGAACTTCCATCGGAACCTGATAGGTAGCACCACCCACGCGGCGCGGGCGAACTTCCATGACCGGGCTGACATTTTTCATGGCCGTGTCAAAGATTTCAATACCAGGCTTGCCACTCTTTTCCTGGATCAGGTCAAGTGTTTGGTACATCAAACGCTGGGCCAGGCTTCTCTTTCCACTAAGCATCATGTGCTGAATAAAAGTAGCCAGACTGAGGTTGTTGTAGCGCATATCAGGCGCAACAGGTCGTTCGGGGGGAGTTCCTCTACGCATTGCTTTTCTCCGAAAACATAAAAAAGGAATTACTACTTGGGACGCTTGGCGCCATATTTGGAGCGCGCCTGGCGTCTCTTGTTGACGCCGGTGGTATCCAGAGAACCGCGCACGATGTGATAGCGCACGCCGGGCAGGTCTTTAACGCGGCCGCCGCGCACAAGCACAACCGAGTGCTCTTGCAACTGGTGACCTTCTCCAGGAATATAAGCTGTCACTTCGATACCGTTGCTCAAACGCACGCGGGCGATCTTGCGCAGGGCCGAATTCGGCTTTTTGGGCGTCATGGTCTTGACCACGGTGCAGACTCCACGCTTCTGCGGCGCGCCAGTGGCGCGACGGACGCGGCGCTGGCTCATCGAGTTGAATGTGTATTGCAACGCGGGCGATTTCGACTTGGCTTTCTTGCTCTGACGGCCTTTGCGAATCAGTTGATTAATTGTGGGCACGTTCGCCTCCGAAAAAATATTACTTATTGAGTAAAAAAGTACAATCGACAGTCAAACAGTGAGGCCATCTTTTTCTTGCCAGATGGCCTCACTTGTCTTGCACAATCCGGTTATTCTAACCCTTAGGGCAACGAAAGGGGATTTTATCACACGCCCTTCTTAGCGTCAAGACGAATTGGCGATTAATTTTGCCTGAGTTTCCTTTCCAGGTCGTCGCCAATCCCCAGCAGGCCAGTATCATATTTAGGAGGATGAGATTTCTCTTCATCCTTGCCGAATTTTATGGTATCGCCGCTTTCGTTGAGGGCTTCGACCGCCAAACCCAAACTCTGAAGCTCTTTGACCAAAACGCGGAAAGAAGCCGGGATGCTTGGTTCTTCAATCGGTTCGCCCTTGACAATCGCCTCGTAGGTGTTAACCCGGCCCTGGACATCATCCGATTTCACGGTCAACATTTCTTGCAAGGTATGGGCTGCACCATAGGCTTCCAGCGCCCAAACTTCCATTTCGCCAAAGCGCTGCCCACCGAATTGGGCTTTACCGCCAAGCGGTTGCTGCGTCACCAGAGAGTACGGCCCCGTTGAACGCGCGTGAACCTTATCTTCGACAAGGTGGTGCAGTTTCAAGACATTCATAACGCCAACCGTGACCGGTTGGTCGTAAGCGTCACCGATCTTGCCGTCACGCAAGATCTGTTTGCCAAGTGTGGGAATCGGGATGCCCGTCTCAGCCATGATCTGGTTGGCGCGAGCGGCCAGCTCATCATCGCCGATCTCTTCCTGATGGCCGAGGCTCTCAATCCACAGGCGGAAGCAGGCGGCAACGGCTTTCGGGTCTTTGTCGTCTTCTTCGCGGCTGAAGGGAATATTATCAAAACTGACCAATTGCTCAGGAACATAGCCTTTCTCGATCAACCACTGGCGCATCGTCATCATGCGCGCGTAATACTTGTCGCTGATCAGGCGGGCAATGTCGTAGCCTTTATCGCCCAACCAATGTTCAAGGTAGAGCAAGCGCACTTCGTCATCATCGCGGATCGATTCGGGATCATACTCCTGGGATTTTAACCATTCCCAGCCCAAGATACAGGCCTGCCGCCAGGCTTCATCCACCAGCCAGGCGCGCGCCAATTCGGCTTCGATCTCCAACTCGCGGGCTCCGTCGAAGACGGGGGTAATCGAGCGGAATCCCAGGCGTTTCGCTGCCCAGCCGAGATGTACCTCAAGAATCTGGCCGATGTTCATACGTCCAGGAACGCCGAGTGGGTTCAAGATGACATCGACCGGGGTGCCATCTTCGAGATAAGGCATGTCCTCAACCGGCACAACCCGCGAAACCACGCCTTTATTGCCGTGACGGCCAGCCATTTTGTCACCGGCGGTGATTTTGCGGCGCTGGGCAACGGAGACGCGCACCATCATATCGACGCCAGCCGAGAGATCGTTGTTATCTTCACGGGTGAACACTTTAACATCGACCACCTTGCCGCGTTCTCCGTGCGGCATTCGGAGCGAGGTATCTTTCACATCGCGTGATTTCTCGCCAAAGATGGCGCGCAGCAGGCGCTCTTCAGGAGTCAGTTCTTTTTCGCCCTTGGGCGTAATTTTGCCCACCAGAATATCGTTCGGCCCGACTTCGGCCCCGATTCGGATAATTCCGCCTTCATCCAGGTCTTTGACCGCGTCTTCGCCAACGTTGGGAATATCGCGGGTAATTTCTTCCGGGCCTAATTTCGTGTCGCGGGCCTCGACCTCATATTTTTCGATGTGGACCGAGGTGAAGCGATCCTCCTGCACCAGCCGCTCCGAAAGCAGGATCGCGTCTTCAAAGTTGCCGCCCTCCCACGAGAGGAAAGCCACAACCACGTTCTGCCCGAGAGCCAGTTGGCCGCTTTCAGTGGAGGACGAGTCTGCGATGATATCGCCTTTTTTGATGATTTGGCCCTTCGTCACTGCCGGGCGTTGGTCGATGCAAGTAGACTGGTTGGAACGCTGGTATTTGCGCAGTTGATAAGTGCGAACGGTTCCATCGTTATCGCGAACGACAATCTCCTTGCCTGTCACGGAGGTTACTTCGCCATTTGCCTCCGCTGCAATCACCTGACCGGAATCAAGCGCAGCAAAGAACTCCATCCCCGTAGAAACGGTGGGAATTTCAGGCCGGATCAACGGAACGGCCTGGGCCATCATGTTTGAACCCATCAAGGCCCGGTTGGCGTCGTCGTGCTCAAGGAAGGGAATCAGGGCCGCGCTAATGCCGACCACCTGATGAGGGGCCACATCCATATAATCCAGGTTTGCAGGATTCGCAAAGATAAAGCCGGAGTGATAACGGCAGGAAATCCGATCCCGCACAAACTCCTGGCGGTCTGTCAGCGGCGCATTGGCCTGGGCAATTACAAATTTATCTTCAGCATCGGCAGAGAGATATTCAATCCGGTCAGAAACATAGGGGGTAATCAGGACTTCGCGCCCCAAGCCGGCCAATTGCTTGGCCAGAGGTTCGTCGATCAGATCGCCAACTTTGGCAATCACCTTGTCGCCCACCGTAATATCTTCGCGCAGGGTGCGCCCCACCAGGGCGGCAGACTTCGCTTCGAGGCTCTTGATCACCCGCCGGTAAGGCGTTTCGATAAAGCCATATTCATTGACCCGCGCAAACGAAGCCAGGCGGCCGATCAGGCCAATGTTAGGGCCTTCAGGCGTTTCAATCGGGCAAATGCGGCCATAGTGAGAGTGGTGGACATCACGGACATCGAAACCGGCTCGTTCGCGGCGCAGGCCGCCCGGGCCAAGCGCCGAAAGGGTGCGTTTGTGACGCAGCTCGGCCAGTGGGTTGGTTTGATCCATAAACTGGGAGAGCTGGCTGGAGCCGAAGAATTCACGCAAGGCGGCCACCACCGGACGAATGTTGACCAAAGTAACCGGGGAGAGCTGCTCCTGGTCACGAATCGACATGCGCTCTTTGATGACGCGCTCCATGCGCCGCAAACCGATCCGCAATTTATTCTGAATCAGTTCGCCAACGGTCTTGACGCGGCGATTACCGAGGTGGTCAATATCATCCGCGGCCTCAACTTCATTATTAATCAGGATCATACGCCGAACCAGGCGGATAATATCCAGCTTGGTAATGTTGCGGTGGGTAATCGGAATATCAAGATCCAGTTTCTGATTGAGTTTATAACGTCCCACGCGCTCAAGGTCATAATGACGCTGGTCAAAAAGCTGCTCTTCCAAAAATCCACGGGCGTTTTCGAGCGTGGCCGGGTCGCCGGGACGCATTTTTTTGAAGAACTCGATCAGGGCGGCTTCGGCAATCGTCAGGTTGCCGCTCAAGTCCCATTCCGGTTCCTGGCGCAGGGTCGAGGCGATGTACATCCGCTCCGGGTTGTTATCGACATCTGAAAAGAGAGAAATAATCTCTTCGTCTGTGCCGTATTTGAGAGGCGAGTCGGTCGTTCCATCATCGACCGCCGCCAGGGCGCGCAGGAAAACGGTGATCGGAACGGTGCGCTTGCGGTTGAATTTCAGGATAATGTAATCATTTTTGCGGGACTCGAACTCCATCCACGCGCCACGATCGGGGATCAGTTTTGCCATTGCCAGGCGGCGGGCGGTGGCCCGGTCGGTGGGGGCTTCAAAGTAGACACCCGGCGAGCGAATCAGCTGCGAAACAACAACACGCTCGGTTCCGTTGATGATGAACGTGCCCTTCTCTGTCATTTCGGGAAAATCACCCAGGAAAATATCTTGCTTGACAGGTTCGGGGACATCTGGCCCGGCCAACAGGACGGAAACATAGAGCGGGCTGGAATAGGTCAGGTCGCGCTCAACACATTCTTCGATGTTATGTTTGGGTTCGCCGAACCAATATTTAAGACCCCACTGCTGCGACTCTGGCCCGCGGCTGGGAAAGTACAACTTCATTCCTTTGTTGTAAGATTCTATTGGCGAAATCTCGTGAAGCAAATCACCGAGGCCATCGCGTTTGAGCCGCTCAAAAGAATCCAACTGAACTTCAATCAGGTTGGGTAATTTTAGATCCACATAAATTCGGGCATAGTTTTTCGTTGGAAGGGATGGCAACATCAAACGCTCCTAAAATTGGTTTGCTTTGTGAAAACAATATAACCACCATGCTACGCTGCATGATGGCGAAATTTGATTTTACCGCAAATGCTTCTTACGTCAAGCAATTAGCGGCAAATTAAGATGGGGATTTTCAATTCTTTCAACGCCAGGCTGACATTGCTGCCGATAAAGAATTCTTTAAGGGTGAATCCGCTGTAGCCGCCCATCACCATCAAATCAATGCCGCGCTCGCAGATGAGATCGCGGGCCGACTCAAGCGGGCCTTTAGCGATGACATAGTTTACGTTGATTTCATGTAAATCGAGGTATGCGCGGGCTTCCTCCTGAATATTTTCGGAAAGGCTGCCATTTTCAAGCGCGCTAAAAACCGTCAGGGCGAGGCCCCACTGCTCGCTCAAGTACGTTGCCAGAAACAGGGCTTCCTTGGCCCGGGCGCTGCCGTCGAAGGCCAGCAAGGCATGGCTCGGCTGAAGCGCATCGCCCGGCACCGCCAGGATCGGGCGCGGCACGCGCGCCAGAATCATGCGCAAAGACGAACCCAGGCTTGGAATGCCGGTTTGAGGGGGGTATGAAATCTTGAGAACCAGCAAGTCGGCAAGCCGGGCGCGCGCAAGGATTTTTTCTGCCGGTTCGCCGATTTCGAGGGCCAAGGCCCCCTGGACATCGGCCTCGGCGCACATTTTCTGGAAGCGCTCGCGCATAACGTTGATTTCCGCTTCGAGGTGGGCCTGGGTATCTTCAACGTGCAAGCCTTGCAGAATGGAACCTTCCCTTTGGGCGACGAACAAGGCTTGTTGTACGGCCTGCCAGCTATCGTCGGTATGATTGAGCGGAATCAGAATATCCTTAAAAAGACTTTCGCTATAGCGCTCCATCAGCTTGGATTTACGCCAGCTGCCCGTTTCCGCGTCTGCGGCCTGGGCGGATTTTGCGAGCAGGGTCTCGGCGACCGCCTCAGGCCGGATGCGCCATCCCAATTCTTTTTGGAGGGCATCGCGGTGCTCTGTGACCCACAAGTAAAAGTCGGTCACGGTTCGATCCGGGAACCAGTGCAACAAGCCGCGGTCACGAATCGTTTCTGCAAAGGGAATGTAAATCGTATCGTACCAATCGAGGAGGGCTTCGTCAAAAGACCAGGACAAGCTGCGATCCACCCAGGCATAATAGCGGTGAATTTGGATATGCTGAAGCAATTTTTGATATTGGCCAGGGATTGTGACCGTCAAATCGACATTGGGACGATGCTGGTGCAGGCGGGTTTCTTCCAAAAAATCCGCATATTCGGATTTGATGATCAATTCATCCGGGCTGGTATCGGCTTTGAGCGGGACACTGCTCTTGACCTCAATCACATTGGCCTGGATGGTGTTCCAGCCTTCCTGGCGGGCCACCGAAACGCGGTGGTTGCCATCCAGCACGAAGTAAACGTCGCTTACTTTGTAAACATCAATCGGGGGAAATCCGCTATGCTCGAGGCTGGCTTTAACCTGAGCCCAGCGTTGTTGATCGCCAGCTTTGCGCGGTAAAAAGGTGCGGGTGAAGTCGCTGTAGCGCCCCACGCTGCCGACGATTGCATCGAGCGGAATATCCTGTACGCCTCGTTCGGAACGGGCCTGGAGCTTTAGTTTTTTGGAAACTTCTTCAAAAGATAAAAGGGCGTTCGACTTGCCCTGCAAACGGGCCAGCAGTTCTTCCAGGGTTGCTTTTTGGTGGGCTGCCTGAAAATCTTCAATCGCTGTCCGATAATAAGAGTCGCTTGTCAATATCAATCATCCTAACTTGAAAACGTAACTACCTTGACAGTATCGCATTAAATAAATGTCCGATCAACTTCGTCCTGAGTGCAGTCGAAGGACATTTTCCCGCACATCAGCCTGCGACGACGCTCCCTTCGACTACGCTCAAGAACGCTCCGCTCAGGGCAGAAAATCTTAAGGTAACAGGGTCAAAGTAGTCGTAAAATCTGCAAGACCGGCCCAATCTTACGGCATGGCTTTCTCAAAGTCGGAAATGTGATTGCGAGCCGCAGTTTTTTCGCGGCGGGGCAATCCCCTGACAGGATAGGAGATTGCTTCACCCGGCTCAAGAACGCCGGGTTCGCAATGACAGGCCATATTTGTACCCAACAGTCAAGCGACTTTGAGAAAACCATACATTTTACTGCAATTCCTGGGCTGACGGGCTGAGCGTGCGGCTATTTCTAATGAAAAAATAACGAATCAGCCTGCGAGGCAAGTTGAAAATTCCGAAATGGGCCAGCATCAAGAGCGAGATTAACATAACCAGGCCAAAAAAATAAACATCGCCGACAATATTTTCCTGTTTGCCTTCCATAAAGACATAATGGGTTACCATGGCGGTCAGGTGCATGACGCCCCCAAACAGGAAGGGAATTGAGAAGGGGCGCAAATCATGATCTTCCATAATCAGGTGCAAGCCAACCAGGACCGCAAAACCGATTCCAATGGCTGCCGAATAGCGCAGATAATGGACATCGGGGTTGAAAACGCCGATATATAACTTATGAACAACGCGTCCATACAATATTAAAATTCCGCTGGCGGCGACAAAGACATATACCTTGATAATTAAAGGAAGAACCAGGTTGGCATAAGAGCGAATGCAAACAATTGAAACCACCCAGCCTAATAAAAACGCCAGACTTAAAGAAATTACTTTCGCCCACAACCCGGCCATCTGCATGCCATCTGTTAGAATATCCCATAACAGCTTGCCACCGCCCAGCATCGCCACCGTTAGAGCGCCCCACCCCAGAAACATGGTCATCATGCTTAACCCACGACGTTTGCGCTCATTAACTGGCGAGTTTTGATTCACTTGGCGAGATGACCCGTAAAAAGGTGGCACACTATCGTTACCGGCAGAATCGCCCATAAATACTCCGTTATGTTATGAAATTGCAACGATTGTACCACTTTGCAAAACGAAAAGAATCTTTTTGGAGGCATCGAAATGTTGACCTGGTTCACAGAAAACCCCCTTTTCAGGATGGCCCGCCAGGCCGTCCGCTTGCCGCATATCGTCCTGGTGATCGTGCTGGGGTTTGCGATTGCGTTTCTCTCTCAATTTGGCGCAATCCCGGTTTTTGTAGCCCAAATTATGCTGTACGGATTTTCAGAAGGCGGAATCAATGGCCCGGAAAACGTCAGCGCCGCGCTCTCCGGCCTGTGGATGGCCGCCCAACTGATCGCCAGCTTCGGTGGGATTTTCCTGTTCTTATGGCTCTGGACAAAATTCTTTGAAAAACGGCGGTTTGCCAGCCTCGGGCTTGAAAAGGCCAACGCGCTTTTCAGATATCTGCGCGGATTGGGGATCGGCGTCGCCATGTTTAGCGGCGCGGTCGGCTTGCTGGCCGTGTTTGGTTTCGTCCGCATTGAAACAGGCCAGCCGGCCATGCAGGGTCTGCCTGCCCTGGGCGGCGTGCTGATTGTGCTGATCGGCTGGCTGGTGCAGGGCGCAGGCGAAGAACTGCTGACCCGCGGCTGGATGCTGCCCGTTTTGTCTGTTCGCTACAAACCCTGGCTGGGAATCGTGGTCTCGTCCCTGTTTTTTGCGATTCTGCACGGACTGAACCCGAACCTGAGCCTGATCGCGCTCGTCAACCTGACCCTCTTCGGGCTGTTTGCCGCTTTCTACGCCCTGCGTGAAGGCTCGCTGTGGGGCGTCTGCGCCCTGCATTCCGCCTGGAACTGGGTCCAGGGAAATATCTTCGGATTGGAGGTCAGCGGCAGCAGCGCGGGGGGTGGAACCCTGTTTAACCTGCTCGAAACCGGCCCGGATTGGTTCACCGGCGGCCCCTTTGGCCCGGAAGGCGGACTGGCCGTGAGCGCCCTGCTCTTGTTTGGGATGGCGATCATCTTCCTGTGGCCTGCGCCCCCCCAAGAGACTGGCCCAGAATTTGGAGAAGCCTAACCATGCAAGCGATCTGCATCTACTGCGGCTCGGCGGAAGCAGCCCGCCCGGATTTCAACCTGGCTGGCCGCCAAATGGGGCGGGTTTTGGCCGAGAACGGCATCCGCTTAATCTTTGGCGGCGGCAAGACCGGCGTCATGGGGGCCATCGCCGAGGGTGTCCTCGCAGCCGGTGGACAGGTGATCGGCGTGATCGTTGAAAGCATGAACACCCCGGCCCTGGCCCACTACGGCCTGACCCGCCTGGAAGTGACCGCCACCATCCACGAGCGCAAAGCGCGCATGTACGAACTGGCCGATGGATACATTGCCCTGCCGGGCGGCTTCGGCACTTTCGACGAACTCTTCGAGACGATTACCTGGGGCCAGATCGGCCTGCACCAAAAGCCAATCGGGCTGCTGAACACGCTCGGCTATTACGACCTGCTGATTCAGATGATGGACCAGGCCGTCAGAGAGGGGTTTGTCTTCCCGGAACACCGCAACATGCTCAGCGTCGCATCTGACCCGCAGGAATTGCTCGACCGAATGAGCCGGCACGCCCATCCGCTCGAAGCCGTCAAACGCTGGATGCGCCAGGATTAAACAGAACAGCGATGAATACTCAACCTGAATTTCTCCCCAAAATTGCAATGTCGATTCACGCCCACCCCGACGATCAGGAATTCAGCGTCGGCGGGACGCTCGCCAAATGGGCTGCGGCTGGCTGCCAGATCATCTCTGTCACCCTCACGAGCGGCGAGGCGGGCTGCAACGACCCTCAAAAAGACGGCGAGTACAAGCCAATACTGGCAGCAGTGCGTGAAGCCGAACAAAGCGCCGCCAACCGGGCGCTCGGCATCCAGACCAGCATTTTCCTGCGCTACCCGGGTGGCGAGCTTGAAGCGACTATTCCGCTGCGCAAGGAATTAACCCGCCTGATTCGCCAGTACAAACCCGATCTGGTCGTAACCGGCGACCCGCAGGGCGTTTTCTACGGCAGCGGCTACATCAACCACCCCGACCATCGCGCGGCGGCCCAAGCGGCCCTGTATGCGACCTTCCCCTGCGCGGGGACGCGCCTGATTTTTACCGATCTGCTCGAAGCCGGGTACGAACCGCACAACGTTAAACGGGTCTACATTCACGGCGCAGAAAAAGCGGATACGTGGGTCGATATTTCCGCCACCATCAGTCAAAAAATCGCCGCCTTGAAAAAGCACGTTTCACAGATCGGCGATTGGGAAGAAATGGAAAAAACGGTGCGGACATGGGCCACCGAAGCCGGCCAGCAGTTGGGCCTGGACTACGCCGAATCGTACAAGGTCATGATCCTGGTCGAAGACCAGCCGGAGAATTAACCCAGCCCCAGCCAGCGCCTTAACAAAACCAGCAGTCCGGCCCCCAGCGCCCAGACGGCGTAACCCACCGCCAGGATCGGGACCAGCTTCATCCCGGCCCGGGCCGCCAGCCAAATGGTTACAGCAAAAGCCAAAGTCGGCAGCAGGCTGAGGGCCAGGCTTTGAGTGAAACTGGTGACGGCGGCTTTTTCTCCCCCTGAAGACGAGTAGACGATCCACAAGGCCAGCGGAATGGTAAGCGGCATGGTGGCGGCAATCGCCGCGAAGAGCTTGCTCTGCTTCTCGAAGACCGCCACCAGAATAATAATCAAGACCGACAAGACTACCGGCAAAATATCCTGCGATTTAAGTGTCATTGAAATCCCTGATAATAAAAAAAGAAAATAACCACAAAGTCACAAAGCGCTGTCTGCCTTCGTAACTTTATGGTTATTTTTGTTGTTTCAACCGGCTGTTCTTACTCGTCTTGCTGAATCTGGGCCGCGCGCAGGGTGTTGCGCATCAGCATCGCAATCGTCATCGGGCCAACACCGCCAGGGACGGGGGTGATAAAGCCGGCCACTTCTTTGGCTTCGTCAAAATTGACATCGCCGACCAATTTTTGGCGCTGCCTGCCAGTCTTCTGGCTGAGGAGGGGAGAACCATCTTCATTAAAGAGCGGGATGCCGTTAATCCCAACATCGATGATCGCCGCGCCCGGTTTGATCCAATCGCCGCGCACCATTTCGGGCCGGCCAATCGCCGCGATCAGGATGTCTGCCTGGCGGACGACATCCGGCAGGTTTCTGGTGCGCGAATGGCAGACCGTGACGGTAGCATTTGCCCCAATCAGCAGCAGTGCCGCCGGCATCCCGACGATGTTCGAGCGCCCAAGCACGACCGCGTTGGCCCCTTCGATCTTGACCCCGGACTTTTCGAGCAGATAAATGCAGCCGTAGGGCGTGCAAGGCACAAAGAGCGGATCGCGTCCTTTTTGAGCCAAACGGCCAATGTTGAGCGGCGAAAAGCCATCGACATCTTTCTCGAGGCTGATCAGCGACAGGACGCGTTCCTCGTCAAGGTGGGCGGGCAGCGGCAGCTGCACCAGGATTCCGTTAATCAGCTCATCTTCATTCAGGTCGCGGATGACGCGTTCGAGTTCAACCTGGCTGATGTCCGCAGCCAGGGGATGGTGGTACGAGACCATGCCCAGTTCCTGGCAGGCTTTTTGTTTGGAGGCCACGTAGGCAGCCGAATCCACCCGGTCTCCCACCAGCACGGTTGCCAGGCCGGGCCGCGGTTTGCCCGCTGCCACCCGCTTGGCAACCTGAGCGGCGACCTCGTCACGCACTTGCTGGGCAATTTCTTTTCCATCGATCAGTTGAGCGGTCATGTTTTTCTCCAGTGAATAATTCCAAAGCGGCGAACACTTTGATTATACAAGCCGGGAGAGTTACCCCCAAGTGACAAACATCCTCTAACCCGCAACAATTTCTACTGTCCTACAACTTGCCCGCCAGGCCCTCCCCTGCCAGCCCGGTCAACCAGACGGGATCGATCTGGTTCCAGCGCGCTTCAGGCGCAATCGCCGTCACGCGGATGTAGTTGTCGCTCAGACCTTCCATCCGCCAGCCCGCTTCGGTCAATTCGCGGGCAGATTCCCAGAGCACCGCCAGGCTTTGGCCGATAAATTTCTCACGGTAGGCCAGCCCCGATTGGGCAAAGGCGGCCCGCAGGATGGCGTTGCGACTTTTACGAACCTCGCGCGGGAGGTGGTTCTTCATGCGGGCTGCCGGGGTGGCGGGCCGCGCGGAATAAGTGAAGACATGCCCCCCCGCAAACTGGATTCCGTTTACAAAAGCGAGCGTTTCGCTGAATTCTTCGTCCGTTTCGCCCGGAAAACCGGCGATGACATCGGTGGTGATCGCAATTTGCGGACAAGCTGCCCGGGCTGCGGCTACCAGGGCCTGGAAAGAGTCCGGGCTGGTTTTGCGCAGCATCCGCTTCAGAACGGATCGGCTACCGGATTGGAGCGGCAGGTGCAGGTGCGGCATGAGGCGCGGGTTTTCCCAAAGCGCGAAAAAATCTTCGTCCAAATCCCAGGGTTCGAGCGAGGAAAGCCGCAAGCGGGCCGCATCCGTCTCAGCCAGAATCAGGCTCACCAAATCCCGCAAGTGGGCAGGCCCTGAAAAATCCTGGCCCCAAGAGCCGAGGTGAACACCGGTCAGGACGATTTCCTTGGCGCCGCCCAGCAGGGCCGCCTGAATATCCTCAAGCACCGCTGACGCGGGCCGCGAGCGGCTGGCCCCGCGCGCGACGGTGGTGATACAAAAGGTGCAGGCGTTGTCACAGCCATCCTGAACCTTGATAAAAGCGCGCGTGCGCTGACGCAAGCCCGGCAGAGACAAACGCGCCAGCGGCTCAAGGTCGAACTCACGCCGGGGCAGGCCGAGCAGGTCGGGAACCAGGTGGTCTTTGTTGTCATTCAGCACGATGCGCTCCACCCCCGGCAGCGCAAGGGCTTCGGCGGGCGCGAGTGAGGTCCAGCAGCCGGTCGGGACGATCTGCGCGGCTCCTGCGCGGGCCGCCTGCCGAATTTTCTGGCGCGAATCGGCGGCGGCGGCGCTGGTGACGGAGCAGGTGTTGATGACCACCAGGTCTGCCTCAGCGGCTGAGGCCGCGATTTGATGGCCCTCAGCCCGGAACTGGCGCGCCATTTGTTCGATTTCGGCCTGATTTAAGCGGCAGCCAACCATGTCGAGGTAGATTTTCATGGGATACCTGTAAAGGGAAAAGTTGAGTTCTTTCGGTTGATCTTTGCAAAAGCCATCCAGCTGCTCACGCGTCGTAAAGTTTTTGTTCCATTCTGTATTTTTCGCGCACATCGTGCAGGCTTACCCAGTGGCCCTGCTCTTGCAAATACCAAAAGTCCCAGCCGTTGCAGGGCGCGTTCTGAGCGTAGTGGCTGGCAGATTGGTGAACTGTGCCCTCGAAACCGTCGGCGGTGCGCAAGCGCGAATCGGGTTTGATGGCGGCAGAGCGGGCCGGGTCTTGGTCGAAGAAGAGCGTTTGGCCGGCCTGCAAATAACCATTTTCAACCAGTGTGGAAAATTCCACTTTTGGCGCGGCTTTCTTTTTACTGCCGACATCAAAGGCCTGGCGCTCGAAGCTCTCTGGCTGAATGGCGTCGATTCGTTTTTGGGCAACTTTGATGTATTTTTCTTCTCTTTCCAGGCCAATCCAATTTCTGTGGAGGCGTTTCGCAACTGCGCCGGTGGTGCCGCTTCCAAAAAACGGATCGAGTACGACATCGCCGGGCTTGCTTGAAGAGAGAATCACGCGGTACAGTAAAGATTCGGGCTTTTGGGTGGAATGGGCCTTGTCTCCATTTTCATCTTTGACTCTTTCTGCGCCGGTCGCCAACGATAACAGCCACCAATCTGAACGCATCTGCTTTTCTTCATTCAAGCCTTTCATGGCCTGATGGTTGAACGTGTATTTTGCGCCTTTACCAGAACTGGCCCAGATCAGGGTTTCGTGAGCATTAGCGAAGCGCACGCCGCGGAAATTGGGCATGGGGTTGGTCTTGATCCAAATGACATCATTCAATGTCCAAAAACCTAAATCTTGCATAATTGTTCCAACACGAAAGATATTGTGATAAGAACCGATCACCCAAATGGAGCCGGTCGGTTTCAAAACGCGCTTGCAGGCGGTTAACCATTTGCGAGTAAATTCATCATAGGCTTCAAAGGAATCAAATTGGTCCCAGGCGTCATCAACCGCAGCCACTTTGGACCTATTTGGACGATGGAGTTCGTTTTGCAGCTGCAAATTGTAGGGCGGATCTGCAAAAATTAAATCGATCGATTTCTCAGGCAGGCGATCAAGGCTTGCAACGCAATCGCCGGGGATAATCTGGTTGAGGGGAAGTTCCATTTTTATGCTTCTCACGCGGCTTACGGCTTATAGACCACGAAATTATCAAACAAGACCTCCACCCCGGCCTGATCGAAGGAGCCAGCCAGCAGTCCCACGTCGCCGCGCGGGAAATCAGCGTCAACCGCCGAGCCGACCAGCTGATCGTTGACGTAGAAGATCAGCAGTTCGGCGATGCAGTCGGCGCGCAGATGGTTGACCTGCCCGTCGGTCTGGATCGAGTCGTGGCGGGCCATCTGCTCCATGCCCAGCAAAGCGGCCTGTCCGTTTTGGGTTTTGCCGATCCCGTAATAGCCATCGGGTGTGATCACGAAAAAGTAAAAGTTCTGCTGATCGACCAGCCGGCAGATTAAGCCCATTCGCCCGGGGGGCGTGTTCGGCAGCGGAGCGGCATCCACCTCGACCCGTACGAAGGAATAGGCCTTTCCCGGATGCGCCCAAAAATCGACGCCGGGCGAATCGATCCGAAAGCGGTAGGCCCTCTCTGCATAAGCGGCCTGGCCGAGATAAACCTGGGCCTGGCCCCAGCCGCTATCCGCGCGGCTGAAATCGTCCCGGTAGAGGACTGCGCCGGGCGGGGCGGTCAGTTCGGACAGGGATGGCGCTGAGCAGGCCGCCAGGAAAAACAGAATAAAAAGGGGAAAAAGCGAGGTGGGTTTCACGATCAGAATTGTACCAACGAGTGGGAGGAGAGTCCAACGCAGGGCTAGGGCAAATAACGTTCGATCACGCTCCGAATCGTGGCGGCCAGGGGTCCGTTCGGGTCGAGAGCCAGGGCGGTTTGCAGGTTTTGGCGGGCCAGGGTAAATTCTCTGGCGCGCAAGTGGAGCAGGCCGAGGTGAAAAAGCGGAGCTGCTTCAGCGGGAGCCAATTCGACGGCCCGGGCCAGCAGGGCGTGGGCGCTCTGGTCTTCGCCGAGGGCCATCAGCACCTGGCCGAGCGTATCGGCGCTGCGCCAATCGGCGGAGGCCAGGCGGCGGGCTTTGAGCGCGGCGGGCAGGCCTTCTTCAAGCAGGCAGCCTTCAGTTTGCAGGCAGAAGAGGGCCAGGGCGCGCCAGGCGAGGGCGTTTTCAGGCGCAGCCGCAACCGCCCGCAGAAGATAGGCGTGGGCGAGGGGAACCTGCCCGCGCGCGAGGGCCAGATCGCTGAGGTTCATTAGCCAAAAAGGGTTGTCCGCTTCAAGTTGGGAGGCGCGCTCGAAGAATTGGGCCGCCCGAACGAAATCAGACTGGCGCTGCCAGTACAGCCCGAGGTAGGCGTTTGTACTGGCGGAGCGCGGATCGAGCTGCAGGGCCAGTTCGAGCGCTGGCAGGGCTTCCGGCAAACCAAGCTGCTGACGGGTTTCGGCCAGCAAAGCCCAGGCCGGGGCATAGGCAGGGTCGGCTGCCAGGGCGCGCTCGAAGGCCAGGCGGGCGAGCGGCCATTCATTGAGCGAGGCCAGGGCCTGGCCCGCAATCGTCAGCTGATAGGCCGCCGAATCGACCAGGGAAGCCCGCTCCAAGGCCTGGAGCAGGTCACTGAATGGGTAGCCGGGCCCGGGGTCGAGCGCCTGAATCCGCTCAAAAAACGGGATGGCCGCCAGCGGCGTCTGGGCCATTTCGAGCAGGCCCAAACGCCAGTGAAATTCCACAAAATCCGGGAAAAGTTCCGCCCCGGCCTGGGCGATTTCGGCTTCGCGCGCAAAATCATCTTGTTGGTGATAGAGGCGGGCCATCTCCAACAGCATTTGGGGGTCTTGCTGGCCGTTGTCGCGCAGCGATTGCCACTCGGCCAGGGCCAGCCCGGCCTGTCCGGTTTGGAAGTAGGCTTGGGCCAGGGTTTGCTGCCCCGCCTGGCTCAGGCTGTTTTTCTGGCGCGCTTGCAGGAAGCCCGCAATGGCGCGCGGCAACTCGCCATTTTCAAAATCCTGCAAGCCAATTTTTTCGAGCAAGTCGTGTCGCCAGGGCTGCCAGCGATAGGCAAGCGCGTATTGGGCCGTTTTTTCAAGACCCGTAAGATAGACTTGGAAAAGGATGCCGAATAATAGTAAAATGAGAACAACGAAAACGGCAAGGCGCGGTTTGTTTTTCATTTTGTTTCATTATATCCTTGTCATCCGAACTCGCAGCAATCAAGCCGTGCTATAATTTCTTAAGGAATGAATATGCCGTTTTTTGACCAGATTTTCACCTTGCTTGCCAATGCGCCGGGGAACCTTGTTTATCACCTGGTGCTGGCTTTTTCTATTACCGGCGCGCTGCAGAGCGCGATTAGCCAGTTAAGGGCCACAGGTTACCCACAGGTGCGCCGGATGGTGCTGGGTTTATCGTTATTACTGTTCGGGCAGGCCGTTTTGTTTATCGCCAGCGGCCTGGCCTGGCAGGGCGTTTTTAACGCGGGCCATTTTTTGCCCAGCCTGGATCGGGCCGTGCTCTTGTTTGGTTTTTTGTGGATTCTGTGGATGTGGGCCTTGCCCGAACCGGCCCGCGCCTGGGATGCCACAACGACGGTCGTCAGCCTGCTGATTCTAACCGGGCTGGTATTTGGGATTGTCTCTCAGGCCAGCCTGGCGGCGGATGGAGGCTTCAACCTTTCAGCCCAAAGCCTGGTCTGGAATATCGCTACCCTGGCCCTGCTGGGGCTGGGAATTATTTTGTTGCTGGTACGCCGCCCGTTGGGTTTCGGGAACGGCCTGGCCATGCTGCTGCTGGCAAGCCTTGGCTTGCTGCTGGATATTCTTTGGCCGCGCGGCGGCGATTATTCGGGCGTTCTGCGCCTGTTCGTGATGGCCGCCTATCCGCTTTTGCTGACGTTGCCGAATCGCTTCCCGACCCCCGCCAACGGGGCAAAAAATCAGACGGTGGCCGTTTTTCAGAAAAACACAGCTGAATCTGCCGCGACAGACCGCCCGAGCCAGTCTTTGCGCGAACGCCGCCGCTACAGCACCGACCCGAAAACGCTCAACTCCCTCCTTTCGCTGGCTGCGGAAGTGGACACGGGCAAGATCAACCAGCATATTGTGCGCGCGGTGGCGCAGGCCCTACTGGCCGATTTGTGCTTCCTGATTTTTATCGGCGACGACAAGAACACGCTCTTCATCGCCAGCGGCTACGATCTGATCCGCGAGGAAAACCTGGACGGCGGCTTGATGAATAAGGACAGCGTGCCAATGCTGGCAAACGCCGTTTTGCGCGGACGCCCGCTGCGCCTGCCGGCCAGCACAACTTCGTCGGATTTGAAAGGCCTGGGCGATATGCTTGGGCTGAGCAACCCCGGCAACTTATTAAACGTACCGATTACGAATGACCAGGGCACGATGGGCAGTGTTTTGCTGCTTTCGCCCTACTCCAATCGTTTGTGGAACGCCGACGACCAGACCTTCTTGAGCAATATCGCCGCCTCCTTTGTGCCAATTGTCGAACGCGGGCGGCGGATTGGCGAAATTGAGCGTCAGCGCGATCTGGCCCGCCAAAACGCGGAAGAAACCCTGGGACAGATTGCCAACTTCCAGACCCGCGATGCCGAACTGACTCAACAGATGGAAACGCTCAAAGAACAGATGGCGCACGGCAGCGGCAAGCAGCAGGAGTACCAGGCTGTTGTCGAGGCGCTGGAGGCCGTACGGGTTGAAAACGAAAAACTCAAATCGCACCTGGCATCTGCTAAATCAGACGGGGCTGGCGAAAACGAATACTATGAAAGCGAGCTCAAGCTGACGCTGGGCGAAGTCGCCCGCCTGCAAAACCAGTTGGCCGAAGCCAATATCAAACTACTCGAACTCGAAAAACAACCCAGCGGAAAATTATCGACGGACCAGGCGGAGGTGATCGCCTCGATTGCCCAGGAATTGCGCCAGCCGATGTCATCGATCATTGGCTATACCGATTTGATGCTCGGCGAATCGGTCGGGATTTTAGGCGCATTACAACGTAAATTCGTCGAGCGCGTCAAAGCCTCCACCGAGCGGATTGGCAGCCTGATCGACGACCTGATTCAAATCACGACCCTCGAAACCGGCCTGATGACCCTCAAGCCCGAAACGGTCGATTTGAACCTGATTATTGATAACGCCATGGCCTACACCTCCAGCCAGCTGCGGGAGAAAAACATCAGCCTGCGGATCGACCTGCCCGAGGCCATGCAGCCGATCCAGGCCGACCGCGAAGCCATTCAGCAAATCCTGATCCACCTGCTGCAAAACGCGGGAGCTGCCTCAACGGTGGAAGGCAGTGTCACCCTGCGCGTCAGAACAGAGCGCGAAAAGGAACAGGATTACGTCCTGCTCCAAATTGCCGATACCGGCGGCGGCATCCCTGCCGAAGATATGGATCGCGTTTTCTCGCGCCTTTACCGGGCCGACAACGCCCTCATTCAGGGTGTCGGCGATACCGGCGTGGGACTATCCATCGCCCGATCGCTGACCGAAGCCCAGGGCGGGCGGATTTGGGTCGAGACAGAGATGGGCAACGGCTCCACCTTCAGCGTTTTACTGCCGATCCATCCCTCGCCCGTAGAAGCGCAGAGTTAAAATGGGGGACTGGAAACAACTCGGCAATGGTTTCTTGCTGGGAATTTTGTCGGTCGGCCTGGTGCTGGGTGGATTTTCCCTGGCCATGGCCGAAGATGGGCGCATTCCGGCTTTAGCGCCGCAAGCCAGCCCAACCCGGCTTGCGGAAACCGCTTTCCCGACCCTTGAATTGCTGCAACCCCCCAATGACTTAACCCAGGCGCTGGAGGCGGCCTTCACCGCTACAGAGACCAGCACCCTGCCTCCGCCGCCGACCACCTGCCTGCCACCCGCCGGTTGGATTGCAATTTCCGTCCAGCCGTACGACACGCTTGGCTCGCTTGCCCAGTTTTATCGGGTGGCCGAGCTGCGCTTGCAGCAAGCCAACTGCCTGGTGAGCAACGAACTGGCAGCCGGTTCGATTTTATATGTGCCGCCCCTGCCAGCCAACCCGACCATCGCCTGTGGCCCACCCTTCGGCTGGATCATTTATATCGTCCAACCTGGCGATTCCCTCTTTCGGATCGGCGCACTTTACCGGGTCAGTATCTCTCAATTACAGCAAGCCAACTGCCTGGGGGTCTCCAGCAACATCTACAGCGGACAAAAACTGTATGTTCCGAACGTTTTAACCAGCACAGCCACTTTTACCCCGCTCACGCCTGCAACGTCCACCCCAACCGCCTCACCCTTCACCCTCACTCCCAGCCTGACCGCCGGCCCAAGCCTCAGCCCCACCAGCGTGATTACAGCCACCGAAACACCGCTTCTGACAGAAACAGCCAGCCCCGGCGCGAGCAGCCCCACGCCTGAAAACACATTCACCGCAACAGCCACGCCGCCTGCGCCCAGCCCCACTCCATAAACGGTGTTGGCAGCCTCTGCCTTCAGCCAATCCTAGCGATGCGTACAACGCACTTGATTGTTATTTTCTTCAGCCTGATTCTGACAGCCTGCGGCGCGCCAACGCCGCAGGCTTATTCAGCTTATTATTTCGTCAGCGCCGCCCAAGATGCAACCGCCACCGCGACCCCTTTCCAGCCCGAAGCGGCCAGCGCCACGCCGCAGCTTGTCCGCCAAACCGGCCAGCCAAGCGCAACCATCACCTTGCCCGCCCCAGCTGCCACGATCACGCCCCTGCCCACCTCCACCGAAATCCCGCTCCAGCCGACTCTGGCCCTCGTCGAAACGCCCGCCATCCCAATCGATGCCCCCGACTCGCTGGTCTACCTGCTGCTCGGCTCAGACTTGCGGCCCGGCTCCTCCTACCGCACCGACACGATTCTGGTGGCCGTCATCCGGCCCAAAGATGGGCAAGTCTCGCTGATTTCCTTCCCACGCGACCTGTGGGTCACAATCCCGACCGTCGGGTTGCAGCGCATCAACACCGCCTACCAGTTCGGAGAGCTGAACCAATACCCCGGCGGCGGCCCAGGCTTGCTGAAAGACACCATCCTGACCAATTTTGGGCTGGAAATCCAACAAACAGCCATGGTCGATTTTGACGGATTCCGGCGGATTGTCGATACGTTGGGCGGCGTGGACGTTCCGATTGCCTGCCCCTACACCGACTGGCGGCTGATCTCGCCCGACTATAACCCCGAATATGAAGATAACTGGTGGCTCTATACTGCCGGGCCGGGCCTGATTCACATGGACGGCGACCTGGCCCTGTGGTACGCCCGCTCACGAATGAGATCGAACGACTTCGACCGCGGACGCCGCCAGCAAGAAGTTTTGCGCGCGGTCTATAAACAAACCCTAAGCACCAATACCCTCTCCAGCCTGCCTGAACTCTACACGCAACTTAACGCCTCCATCCAAACCGATGTCGGGCTGCGCGATGTGATTTCGCTCGCGCCGCTCGCCTTCCGCATGAACAACGCCGATATCCGCAGTTATTACATCGCCGGGGATCTGGTCACATCCTGGATCACTCCCGGCGGGGCCTACGTGCTTTTGCCCAACACCGAAGCCATCCAGGCCATGCTGAGCGAGGCCCTCTCGCCCTCAGCCTTGCAGGAAGAACGCCAAATCTTCTCGATTGAAGTCCAAAATGGCTCGTCTTACGACGGTTGGGAGACTCTCGCCGCCGAGCGTCTCAATTACGGCGGATATAAAACCACGACCGCCCCCGCCGATCATCGTCAGCACGCCGCGACTCTGCTCTACGACCTGAGCCCAGACCAGAACCCCGCCCGCGCCGCCAGCCTTTTGGCGGTGCTGGGGCTGGGAGAACAAGCCCTGGTTGCTGTGCCAGACAGCAAAGATAAACTTGATTACATTCTGGTGGTCGGGAACGACTACCAACCCTGCTTCAAACCCGCCGAGCTGACGCCATAACCTGACAATCTGCGTCAAAAAGGGGAAGAATCGCGCTTGTCAGCTGGCCCGTTTGGGCCTATGCTTGAATCCATTAAGGAGCAGCGACCCGATGGACCTCAAAGACATTTTTCTCAAAAAATCAACCCGCGAATTTATAGCCGAAGCTCAAAAAGTGCCGGATTTCGGATTCTTCGAACTGCTGCACGGCCTGGTCTACGGGCGCTGGACACATTTTTACATCGCCCTCGGCACTGGCCGTCACCCTCTCGCAAAATATTTTGCGCCCCTGGCAGCCTGGTTCGGGAAAATGCTGGCAAAGAAAACCCGCCGGGACCCGGAAAAATACGTCAGCATGGCCGATACCTATCACGGCAAGGCCATCCCGCTTCAAACCGCCCGCCAGCTGGTGCTGGTCAATGAAGAAATTAACGTCCCCGATCTGGAGCAGGTCATCCCCTACAAGCGCGCGCGGGCGCTTGTGCTGAAAAATCCAGATCATATCGTCGCGCTCGATTGCCCGTGTCGCAGCGCCCAAGCCAACCCCTGCCTGCCGCTGGATGTCTGCCTGATCATCGGAGAGCCATTTGCCAGTTTCGTGCGTGAGCACCAGGCAGACAAATCACGCTGGATCACGCGCGAACAAGCCCTGCAGATCCTCGAAGCCGAAGATCGGCGCGGGCATGTCCATCACGCCTTTTTTAAGGATGCCATGCTCGGGCGTTTCTATGCGCTCTGCAACTGCTGCGCCTGCTGCTGTGGCGCGCTCCACGCCCACAAAAACGGGACACCCATGCTGGCCTCGTCTGGCTATGTCGCCGAAATTGACGCTGAAAATTGCATCGCCTGCGGGGCCTGCCAGGCCGCCTGCCAATTCGAGGCGATTGCAGCCCCTGAGGGCATCTTCGTGATCGATTACGAAAAATGTATGGGCTGCGGAGTCTGTCTCGGCCAATGTCTGCAGGAGGCGATTCACATGAAAAGGGACGAGGCCAAAGGCGTACCGCTCGAAATTTTGGCGCTGATGGAAAAAGCCGCCAGCAGTTAAAAAAGCAACCGGGCGAGATGAAACTCTCGCCCGGTTGCTTTTAATCCAACAAACCGGCTATTAGCCGCCCCCCTGGGCGCTCATCACGCTGTATAAAATAGCCGGCAGCACCAGGCACAGGCAGCAAAACAAAACGAAGGCCAGGCTGCAACCGATAGCCCAATTGCGCCAGGCGGGTGGTTTTTGCGGGGCGTCAAAAGGGTTGGCGCTCATGACCGGTTCTGCCGGGGTGAAAGCGGAGCCGGGCTCGACCGGTTCCTCTGCGCTCGAAACAGCCGCGCGCGGCGGCCCAGCCTGGAATCTCAAATCGCTTTCAATCGCATCGACCGCCTCTTTGGACGCTTTCAGGCTCGTCCCGAAATACTCGCGGTGAACTTTAACCGCTTCAACCTTGCGAGATGCGCGCAACAGGCGCTTGATTTCATCCATCGCAGCCGCGCTGCTCGAGAAAAGCGGCTCAGGGGCGGCAGAGATGAGAGTCGGCGTATTGCGAGAATCGCTGGCGAGGGCTGCGCCGCAATACGGACAGGCCGTGGCGGGCAGATCGACAGGCGCATTACAGGATGGGCAATTGATTGGTTCAGACATGAATAACTCCTATTGATTGACTTGATATTTTTCGACCATCTTCTGGTTGGTGGTCACATAAAGATTGTCCTGGTCGTCCAACGCCAGGCCATAGGCAAAATACTTCACCTTAACTACGTTTAGATAGCGGCCGTCGTTGCTAAAAACCTGGACACCCTGTACATCACTGACAAAGATACGGCCCTGCCCATCGATCTTGATCGCCTGAGCCGCCCGGAATTGGCCGGGTTCGTCACCATCACTCCCAAAACGGTTGATAAATTTACCGTCAGCGCCAAAGATAAAAACTGCATTGTTAAAATGACCGAGCACATACACCTTGCCCAACCCATCGACCGCAAGATTGGCAGACAATTCAGAGTCGCCTGAAACGGTTGAAACGGCGTCTTCCACTGCCTGAGTCACCTGTCCATCCGCGCTCAACCAGATTATATCCTCACCGTTGGCAATCGCCACCATTGAACCGTCCAGAGCAATATCGACATCTTCAAAGCGGTAATCACTGTGCTCGATCATGCCGAGCGATCTGCCCTGGCCGTCAAATTTGAGAATCTTGCCGGAAACCGGGATAAAAATCGTACCATCCCGGCCCACATCCATTTTATCAAAATACGGGTCGACATTGTTCTGCTCCGGGATCACCCACTGGGTCAGGAAGTTGCCCTGAGCATCAAAAGCCTGCAGCCGGCCATCGTCATAATTGGCAGCATAAATATTTCCGCTAACCGGGTTCACCGCAATCGCGCGCAGATCGTCAAATTTTCCGGGGCCGCTTCCTTCGCCGCCAAAAGCCAACGCCTGAGAGGCAAAACCAGACGGGATGATCCCTTGCGCGCCGTTGACAGCAGCCAAGGCCCCAAAAAGCGCCATCCCGACCGGGAGGAGGACGCCCGCCAGGATTCCCAGGACCAGGATCGTCACCAGGCAGCCGACCCAACGCCCGACCTGCTGGGATGACTTGGCATCCAGCGTTTGGGCCTGGATGCCCGGCCCGCCCGCCTGCGGTATGTTCATCCCGGCCAGGGTGATCGGCAGACCGCTCGAAAGTTTTTCAACCGCCTGACGGGCCGAAAGCTGATCGCTGCCGGTTATTTGACGGTAGATTTCGAGCGCTTTTTCCATTTGGCCGGCGTCCGCCAGATCTTTGACTTCCTTGATCCGCAGGGCGTGCTTGACAAGGCTGCCCATGTCGCCAAACCCGCTCAGAGTAAAGTTGCTGGGGTTCGCAGAAAAAGACGGTTTTGCGCGCAAGTTGTCGGGGACGATTACCGAGCTGCTGCAATAAGGGCAGCGGATGATTGGGTCGCTGCCCTGGTAATCCAAGGGGGCGCCACAGTTGGGGCAATTCAATGTTAAAGTCATGCTTCTCTCCTCTAATTTATCGATATAAACTATTTTAGACTGTTTTTGGCAGAATTCAACCGGGAAAAGCCCTCAGGCCGGTTAAAAGTTCCGTTTGCCGCGCAAGGTGGACAGCGCCCCGCCGCCAAATTGCTAAAAACCTGAACCCGTCATAAGTATCGCGTTAGAAATGGGGTTCAGAACTATACAAATTTGGACAATATTTGTATAATTTTTCACATGCAATTCACTTAACCGTAGTAGAAAGAGAGCGCAAACGATGAAAAGCATGTTTACATCCAGAAAAGTGGTCATCATCGGGGCGGGAGCTGTCGGCTCGAGTTTTGCTTACGCCCTGGCCCAAAGAGGAATCGCAGATGAAATCGCGCTGAGCGACATCAACCGCGATTATGCCGAAGGCCAGGTGCTCGATCTGGCGCACGGATTACCTTTTTACCCGAAAGTTCAGATCAAGGTCGGCACTTCCCAGGATTACGGCGATGCAAGCGTGATCGTCATCACTGCCGGAGCCAAACAAGCGCCCGGAGAATCACGGCTAGCGCTGCTCCAAAAAAATGCTGCCATGATCGAGAACATCATGGACGAAATCGTTGCCCAAAAATCGCGGGCGGTGGTGGTAATTGCCAGCAACCCGGTCGATATTCTGACCCACGTCGCCATAAAGCGCTCGGGCTGGCCGAAGACCCGCATCATCGGTTCCGGGACGGTCCTGGATAGTTCCCGCTTCCGTTACCTGCTCAGCAAGCACTGCAATGTCGATGTCAGCAATGTCCACGCTTACATTTTGGGCGAGCACGGCGACAGCGAGTTCCCGGCCTGGTCGATGACCCACGTTGGCGGCATTCCCATCGACCAGTACTGTCCGCAGTGCGCCACTTGCGGCAACTGGCAAATCGAACGGGACGATATCGCCCGCCAGGTGAAAGATTCGGCGTATCACATCATCAACTACAAAGGCGCGACCTACTACGCCATCGGGATGGCCCTGGTGAGGATCACGGCCGCCATCCTGCAAGACCAGAACAGCGTGCTGACTGTTTCGACCCTGCTCGAAGGCGAATACGGCCTGAAGGAGGTCTGTCTCAGCATCCCGGCCATGATCGGCAAAGAAGGGATTAAACGTATCGTCGAGGCCAGGCTGCCGGCACAAGAGCAAGCCCTGCTCGAAAAATCGGCAGAGACCCTGCGCAAATCGTTTGCAGAACTGGCCCAGACCCAGCCCGCATAAACAAAAAATGCCCGGAAAATCCGGGCATTTTTTGTTTTCAGGTCAAAGCTAATCTTCAGTCCGCAGGGCCGGGAAGAGCAGCACCTCGCGGATCGAACGTTTGTTGGTCAGCAGCATGGTCAGGCGGTCGACGCCCATCCCAAAGCCGCCGTTGGGCGGCATCCCATAGCGCATGGCGCGCAGGTAGTCTTCGTCCATCGGATGTTTTTCTTCTTCGTCGTCGGTATAGTCGCGGCCCATGTCGAGGAATCGCTGTTCCTGGTCGAGCGGATCGTTTAATTCGGTGAAGGCGTTGCACAACTCGAAACCGGCGGCATACCCCTCGAAGCGTTCCACCGTCAGCGGGTCGCCGGGTTTGGATTTTGCGAGGGGCGAAATATCACGCGGATAGTCATACAGGAAGGTCGGCTGAATCAGGGTTGGCTCGAGAAACTCTGAGACCAGAAAATCGATCAGTTTGCCGCGCGCGGACTGGGGGTCGGGCTTTTTGCCCGGATGTTGGCTGACGATTGCCTGAAACAGCGATTCGGCTGTCGGGTGGTCGGCGATGTCGATGCCGCTCGTTTCGAGAATGCCCTGGCGCATCTGGACCCGTTTCCAGGGCGCAGAAAAGTCCAGTTCATAGCGCGTGTTCTCGTCCTTTTCAAAGACAAACTGGCGCGTGCCAAAGACCGTATCGCAGACGTGGCCGATCATCTGCTCGGTCAGGCTCATCACTTGCAGGTAATCGGCATAGGCCCAGTAAAACTCCAACTGGGTAAATTCGGGATTGTGCTTGAAGGAAACGCCCTCGTTGCGAAAGTCGCGCCCAATTTCGTAGACGCGCTCGAGGTTGCCAACCAGCAGTCGTTTAAGATAAAGCTCGAACGAAATCCGCAGGTACATATCCTGATCCAGCTCGTTGTGATGGGTCGTGAATGGACGGGCTGCCGCGCCGCCATAGATCGGCTGCAAAATAGGCGTTTCAACTTCGAGAAAGTCGTTATCATCCAGAAATTGGCGCAGAGAGCGGATGATTGCCGCCCGTTTGCGGAAGGTTTCGCGAACATCGGGGTTGACGGCCAAATCGGCGTAGCGCTGACGGGCGCGCAGTTCGGGGTCTTCGAGCGCGGCATGGCGGACAAGGCCGCCGTCCGCGAGGGTTTCGTCCTTGTCTGCGGGCAGCGGGCTGACAGATTTTGCCAGCATCTGAAACTGATGGACTTGCAAGGTCGCTTCGCCGGTGCGGGTGCGCATCATCAGGCCGCTGGCCTGAATGAAATCGCCCAGGTCAAACATGCGGTTGAAAAAATCCACTTGTTCCTGGCCGAGTTCGTTGACGCGCAGGAAGAGTTGAATCTTGCCCGCGCCGTCTTCGATATGGGCGAAAGTCAGTTTGCCCATTGGGCGCGTAGCGCGAATGCGCCCGGCCAGAGTGGCCGGGACTTCGGCAGTCGCCTGCCCGTCGACCGTGACCGCATCCAGAGCGGCAATCGCCTGCTGGCTGGTGTGGGTGCGTTCGGCGCGCGCGGGGTAGGGTTCAATCCCTTCCGCGCGTAATTCTTCGATTTTCTGTAAACGGATTTTTTCAAGATGGGTGTACTCGGCCATAATCCTTACTCCAAAAATTAAAAACCCCGCGCCAAAAGGCCCTGCATTTGCAGAGCCTGCGCGGGGCTTGGGTTGACTGCCCCGGTCTTTTAGGTGGTCTTAAGCAATTTGACTGTGAAAGAGCCGCCGGGCGCTTCGACTATGAATTCGTCACCAGGCCGGTGGCTGAGCAGGGCTTTGCCGAGCGGAGATTCGTTCGAAATTTTACCCGCGCGCGGGTCTGCTTCGGCAGCCCCCACAATGGTATAGCTTTCTTTCTCACCGCCATCAATTTTGACCACAACGCTATCGCCAACCTGGACGGAATTCGGATCGCCCTGGCCTTCGATGATGCGGGCGGTAGCCAGCAGGACGTCCAATTCCTGAATGCGTCCTTCAACAAAGGCCTGCTCGTTCTTGGCGGCCTCGTATTCAGCATTTTCGATCAGTTCTCCGCCCTCCATGGCCTCGTGCAAGCGTTCGGCCACTTCCTGGCGTTTAGCCGTCCGCAAATAATCAAGCTCTTCCTGGAGTTTTTCGAAACCTTCTTTGGTTAAATAAGTCGCAGCCATAACGTTCCCTGTTTATAAGATATGTTGCATCCCTTTGGGGATGCAACGAGAAACTTACACGAAATATATTCAGATGTGCGCTAAATATATCACGGTTCATGTCCGAAATCAAGCACTATGGGGCTGGTTCGCGCTCCCAAAGGCGCAACCCATCAAACTTTTGAGCGTACTCGTAAATTTTCTGGCGCATATCGAGATCATTCTCGAATAAGATGCTAATTTGCGATTTATGAGCCGCAATACTATCCTGCCAGGCCTGCAAGCCCTCCGCAGAAACATAGAAATTCTTTGCCGTCAGGCCCTGTGAAGCGCCAGCCAGGCTGTCTGAGTCCCTGAAGAAGTAAGGAATATCGGCATAGTACCAGAGCGGACGCTCCAGCCGCTCAAGGGCCGCCCGGACGTTGAGGTGGTCAACATGCGCACCCAGCCCGAGCGGGCAAACCAGGACATCGTACTGGCCCAATTTCGCAGAAAGCAGGCGGACGATTTCGTCAATTACAAGCTGGTCGCGCGGGTTCTGCCCATCAAAAAGGCCCTGCGGATAGAGCAGGCTTCCGGTTGGGGTGCGGCGGTAGATGCAATCTGGGACAGGGAAGTGGACCGCCAAAGCCCCCACCCGGCGGCAGGCGTTCTGGTCTTCAATCCGGCGCAGGCCAATCGTCTCTTCGGCTGTGCCGGTCTGCCAGGAATCATGGATGGCCTGGGCAAACGGCGAAATTGGCCCGGGCGGCGCGTCACCGGCGCAAATCGTCCAGACCTCAACCGGAATGCCGGTATGGGTTTGTTCCCAGATCAGGCCGCCACAGGAAAGCACAGCATCGTCAAAGTGAGGGGAAATATAGATCCAGCGCATGTCAGGCTGAGTATATGAAAGTTTCTGATTCGCATCCATAGCAGTTCCGTGACAGAGATTCGGTTAATATTCGGGGCCAGAATCGGAAAGCACAGCGCGGGCCAGGGCTTGCAATTGCTCCATTTCGGCCTCGCTCAGGTGCAGGCTTTTCCAGTAGGTCTCAAGCAATTCGAGCGGGGTCAGGGCGGCAATCGACTGGTCCGCGGCCAGGCGCACGCGCGCATCAATTTGCGGGCGTTTGACGAGGTGAAATTCAAGCGCAGATTTGGCGTGATCCCGCAGGGCGGCCTCGTCGAGCAGCTTTTCCAGATCGCGCGGGTATTCGATCACCAGGCGCGCGATCGCGCCGGATAATTGGTCTGCTTCCGGCAAAGCAGCGATTAAGCGCTCTGTCAGGTTTTCGCCCGAGGCGACCCGGACAAATTTATCTACAAAAGGCCGCACCCCAGACAATTTCCGCCATGAGACGCTAGTTTGGCCCTTTTCAACCTCGGCAATCACAAAAAACTTATCGTCGGCGGCTTCGCCAAAATCGACCCGTTCAATCGAACCCGGGTAAATAACCGGCGGATGGCCGTAAGCGGTCTTGTCACCGCGCAAAGGGCCGGGGCCATTCAGATTCTGCGGCTTGTGGATATGCCCAAGGGCGACATAGTCCAGCCGGGGGTTTTTGACCAGCGAACCGGAGAGTACCAGGTCGTTGCCAAGCATGACCATGCGCTCGCCGCCATAGAGAGCGCCCTGAACCGAGGCGTGGGCCGTCAGAATCAGCGGCAAAGACGGGTCGGCTTTTTCGAGGTAGGACTCAAAGAGTTGGGTCAGGCGCGTTTCGAGTTCAGTATAAATTTCGGCGCTGTCATCGCCGTCCGTCCCCAGGGCGGCCATCAAGCCGGAGCGTGACACCCAGGGCAGGCCAATCACCTGGACGGGCAGGCCGTCCAAATCTGACGGGCCAAGCAGCTGCGGCTGCGCGATGACGCGCACGTGCGGCACATTCAGCGTCTCAAATTCCTGAATGGCGTGGGCGCGGCCAATCGCCGGAGAAAGATCGTGGTTCCCAACCAGCAAAATAGTCGGGATGCCCGCCTGAGAGAGGCGCATGATCCGTTTGCCCCACTCGCGCTGGAAGGTCGGCGCGGGCGAACGGTCTTTGTAGGCGTCCCCGGCAAAGATAACCAGATCGACCTTTTCTTTAATCGCCGTCTCGGTGATTTCATCGAGCGATTTCAGGAAATCGAGCACGCGCACCGGCAGGCCGCTTTGCGGGTCGTGGCGGCCATAATTGGCCATGTCGATATGAGCATCGGCAAAGTGAAGAACACGAATCATGGCTGCAAACCCCATTGCTGCAAAATTGCGCGGCCGTCGTCAAAACGGTAATTAAGGCGAAGCGCTTCGCGCATATCGGCGATGCCGGCCTGGGTTTCGCCGCTGGCGTAGTACGCCATGCCGCGCCAAAACAGGCTTTCCTCAAGGGTCGGTTTGTCGATGGTAGCAAAAGTGGTATTCGCCAGGTTAATCACATCTCCGTAGCGGCCCGAATAGTAATAAGCCTTGTAGGGCGAGGTCTGGTACCACATCATGCGGTAGGGTCGCTGTTTATCGTCCTGGCCGAGGGTGGCATAAACGCTAAAAGCCTGGTCAAAAGCGCTGGCCGCTTCGCTATAATCAAAGAGCGAGACCAGGCTGGTGCCCTTGTTAAACCAGGCAAAGAAGAGATGGATGCCTTCCAGGCTGGGAATTTCATCCTGGGCCACTTGCAGGGCGCGCTGGTTGGCCCATTCAGCATCCAGCCAGAGGCCGAGCGTCTCGAAGAGTTCCGTTTCACGCTCAGGTGGGTAGACGACCATAAAGAGGTAGTTAAAGGCCCGCCAGCCGATCTCAAAATCTTCATATTTGCTGACCAGGTTTTTGCCCGGTTTCAGGTAGGCATCCTGAACGATAAAGCCTTTTTGGCTTTCGTCGTAGCCGGTTACGAACAGGTAATGCCCCAGCCACGAGATTTTGCCGCTGGCATCGCGCTCAAAATAACCTTTTTCGATGACGACCGGAAAGCCGGCGGCGATCAGCGCTTTGAGGAGCTGAATATCTCCACCGTAGCGAAGCAGGGCGCGCAAATCGGTCTGGTTGTTGACGAAAGCCGCCATTTCGGAGGGCATCACGTTTTTATCGGACTTGCCCTGCTGGATAAAATCGAGCGTGGGGTCTTGAATGCCCGGTTTGAGAAAATAAGCAACCTGGTCGCGCGGGTCACGCGTATCGCCGGGCAGGCCGGGCCAGCCCCAAAATTTGAGCGACATGACCAGGTTGGCCGGGCCGCAGTAGTTCCAACGGTTGTGCTGGTCGACATATTTTACGCCCGAGAGGGAGGCAAACGCTGGCAGCGGCGTGGGTGTAACCGTGGGCGGGAGGGTCGGCCCGGCTGTGGCGCTCGGCGCAGGGGTGGCGGATGCCAAAGGCGTAAGCGTCACCACGATAGCGGTAGGCAGGACACGGGTAGCCTGGCCTGGCTGAAAAACGGCTTCGTCCGGGGGGCGGAAAAAATAGATTAGATCACGGCGGATTTCATCGACCGCCGAGTCGATCCGGCCTTTCAGAAAGGGAAGTTGGTAGAGGCCAAAGCCAACCAGTAAAAGGGCCAGTCCCCCAAAAAGGAGTTGGAATCTTCGTTGTTTTAACATGGGTAGAATTATAACAAACCTGCCAGCGCGCGGCTGTCCGCTTTCCAGTCGTTTTCAACGGTTATTGAAGTACAATGAATGTAGCACTTTAGAGAAATCAGGAAAATAAACCATGAACCGAGAACTTTTTGAAAGCAAGTGGAAGCAAATCCGCAGCCAGACCAACAGCTGGTGGAGTCTGATGAACAGCGACGACCTGACCAAGGTCGATAAGGCCGAGATCAAACTGGATAAATATGTAACGATGCTGCGCGTCAAATATGGCTATACCCGCGATGAAGCCAAAAAAGAAATTGGGAAACGCATCATAGCCCATGAAGCCGAGCAGAAGAAGATTGCGCCATCGGCCTGAAAGATTTTCAGTGGGGGTTGCGCCGATTTCAACCGATTTGTATGGATTCTTAAGCATGGACCCTGGCTGTGACTTGT